>CANNNV010000006.1 GCA_947506155.1 Methylococcaceae bacterium | reverse complement strand
TTTAATGATTCAGATCACTACTGCATGACGCCGTTAACGGATGTGCAAATAAGGATTCTGGCATTGATAGGATTTTCGGCGGAAACCTACTTGGGACTTACGCCGGAATTAGGAAAACTGAGTGTCAAAATGGGCGAACCATGAGTAATAACTTCAAAAAAACAGAATTGACTTGGCTTACTATTGGTGGCGCGCCGCGTAGTGGTACTACGCATATGGGGTATTGCCTGAATCTAAGCAAGGATATTAGTATATTTCACGAATACAGCGCCGATCATTTTTTTTCAGCAGTGAATGTGCTGTTTGAAGAAACAGATAGATTAAGATTATTATCTAATCTAAATAATTTAGATGAACAAACCTTTTTATTACATAATATTCCAAATCGAGAGAAACACTTAAAGTATATTGTTCAATCTATTTTTCAGATTGTATTTAACAAAAACGCTAGATTTATTGGTACTAAATTTCCAGGCTATCAATGCTGGCCTCAACCTGATTATCCAGATTGGATTTCCCATCGTTATATTCATATTACTCGAAATCCATTTGATGCTGTTTTATCATTAGTTTTAAAAAACTTTAAAACTGAAGATATAAAACCTTCTGATATTGATGACATATTGTTACATTGGATTTCTGCATGGAATCATGCGATAAAAAACGCAAATAATGAGGATTTTTTTCATATTTTTTATGATGAATTATTAACAGACTCGAAAAATATAGAAGAACGATTATCTAAGTTTTTGGATGATGTCGATGATTTCGACTTATCTTCTTTTCATTCCACGCATAGTACGCCTTGCTATGAGCGTATTTGTAATGCAAACTTGCAAAGTTATTTGCAATTAATTAATTATATTGCTCCCATAGATAATTGGACAGATTTCTCAATCGAAAAATTTAAAAAACGTGAACGTATGGGTTTTCCCTATAATTGGGGTATGGAAATGATACTTTCAGTTAATGCTGATGGTTGGCGCTATGTGTCTGGGTTTTATCCACCAGAACAGGATGGCTCCTGGACGAAAGGCTATTTAAGTGAAATTTTATTTACACCAACTACACCGTGTAATGGAGCTATACAAGTTAATTTTGAAGTTTTATGGACTTGTATGCTTGAAAACCAGTTCATTGAATTTAGTTTAATTTTAAATGATTCTCATATTTTTAATGGCGTTATTAGAGATCTATCATTGCATAAAATATCTTCTACATACAGTGTGTATGTGCCAAATTTTTACTCCGCACAATATGACGCTATTTCTTTAAAGTTTAAGATAAAAAACCCTATGAATCCTTACAAAATGGGATTATCAGATGATGATAGAGATCTGGCTTTTATGGTGAGTTATGTGAAGTTTGAAAAATTATAGCAAAGTATACACTGTGAGACACTTTTTCACTGACGACAGAATCAGAGTCTGAATTGTCTCACAACATGTCTTATTATTAGTTCTTATAAACTCTGAGATTAATTAAGACTACAGCATGCTTGATTATTATGAATTATGCACTTTTTCTTGGAGCCAGACTTTTATCAATGATTGGTAAGGGACATCACGAGAATTAGCTGCCGCTTTAATAGAATCCAAAAGATGCTGTGGTAGACGTAATGATATTGTTTTGGTAGTGGGTTTTAGGTTAGGTAACACAACAGATTGTACTTTTCCCCAATCTAAATACTCTGTAGAGTCATGACTTTCCCAAAATGCTTGTTCTTCCATTTCATTAGCAAAATTTGGAATGGTTTTAAGTAACTTGCTCATAAATAGTACGCTCCTTTTTATGCATATCTCTTGCGGAAATAACACGAATATCTTGCCCTTGATTACGCAACGTAAAGGTAATATGTAAAAGTCGACTATTATCTGTTTTACCTAAAGCATGAAATCGTTGCTCTTGCTCACTATGTTTGCTATCTGCTAAAAGCAGCAAAGGCGTATTAAAAAATAGCTGCTCAGATTCGGCCATAGAGACTTGGTGTTTGTCGTTTTTGCGACGATTACCTTCATTCCATTCAAAGCCTGTAATTTTAGATAAGTCAATCATAGCTGTATATTATGAAAGTATACATCGTATAGCAAGTGCTATGATCTATCAAAAGTGGGTTTATACAATCTAAGTAACACAAGGTACTTGTGATACATAGCATCTCATTGAACCGGTTGACTTTTGTGTGTGAGGCGACTAGTCTATGTACTTTATTTTTGTTTTTTTAATCAGGAAGTACCTATAAATGAACACGGTTGACGGAGCAAACAAGTTAGAAGTAGACATGATTCATGCGATGCTCGTCAAAAAATGTCCGCCGATTTATGCCGATGTTTGGAAGATTGGCGTCAACTTATCCCTGCGTATCGGTGACTTGTTACAACTGAAGTATGATGATCTGGATATGACCGAACGCTCACTGAAACTGACCGAAGCGAAAACCGGCAAAGCCAAACACATTCGGCTCAACACTGCCGCGCTTGCGGTCATTATGCGCAGACGCCAAGAGTACCCTAACGATACCTGGTTATTTCAAGTCCACAGCAACCGAGCCAAAGATAAACCCATCAGTCGGGTATCGGTCGGTAGAGCCTTCAGCGAGGTGGGGGATATTTTAGGACTGACCATCAATACCCACTCTATGCGCAAGTCACGCGGGAAAGCGCTGTACGACCATCAGGTACCGCTTGAGAAGATTGCCAAAGTACTCAATCACAGCAATACCAGTTCTACCTTAAGGTACTTGGGCATCACTCGCGAAGAGATACTGCAAACCTATGATGACTTTGAGTTGTGATTGCTAAGTTTAAAAACCACCAAACTGTCTTTCGCATGGTTCGCCATCACCATCGCCATCCATTTTTGTACCTGGACAATTACGAACATAAAACAAGGCTTCTTCGTAAGAGTGCATGTCAGAACAATATACTTTTCCTTCACACTTAAACTGTGTGGCAGCTTTTATTGGTTCGGCTATCTCCCTTACAGTTGATTTAGAATCATCCTTGTTGGATACCTGATTTTTTACTTTGCTATAGAATGCTGCCATAGCAACTAGAATAAGTATTACTGGAAAAATCAAGTTTGTTGACCGCGATGTCTTGGGTGTCCTATGCTTATACGGACTATGTGTTTTGTGATGTGTAATTTCTGACTTTCTGGCCATTGGCTTCAATGTCAGCACCGAAGATACGCCTTCAATTTTGGCGTTAATTGCGCGAATCTTACCATTATCATCAAAACCTGTTTGATAATAAATGATATCGCCAACCACAGGTAATCGGCTCATTTCCCTTAAGGCGGAAATGTGAATAAAAATATCAGCATTACCGTTATCTGGTTTTATGAAACCATAACCTTTTTCTTCGTTCCAGCGAACCAACTTTCCTTTATTGCCAGCGGTAAGCACTAATTATCCTTTAGTGAATTAAGCCGCTTCCAATTCTACGTGTACCCGCATTCCCAATGCAGCAGCAATGTTCACTAAAGCATCTAATGAAAAACGGGATATCCGACCACGTACCAAATCGTTTATACGTGGCTGCGTTATACCGCATCGTGTTGCGGCTTCTGCTTGCGTCCAGCCATTTTCTGTCACAATATTGGAAATCTTTGTCATCAGCTCTGCACGTACCTGAAGATTAGCAGCTTCTTCCGGGGTATCACTAATCGCATCCCAAACGTTGGTATAGGTTTCGGTGGTTGCGTTATTCATATGTCACCTCGTAACAATTGGGTGTAACGTGCTTTTGCAATTTCAATATCGCGTTTTGACGTTGTTTGCGTTTTCTTTTGGAAAGCATGTAACACATACACGGCATCCGCTAAACGTGCGGTATAAATGACGCGAAACGTACCGGTATCATCCCACACACGTATTTCTTCTACACCGACACCAATCACGGGCATGGGCTTAAAGTCATCTGCCGGTTGTCCATGTTGCACTTTGTCTAATTGGTAGCCGGCATCTTGCTTAGCGGTGTTTGGAAATGCGCGTAAACATTTTAGAGAGTCGCCGAGAAAGCGTATAGGTTTCATAGTTTAATTATATCCGTTTGGATATATTTTACAAACTTATAAACCATAATTACCGTAGCAATACCGGTTCCACACTACGCTACTTAGGCATTACCCGTGAAGAGGTGCTGCAAACCTATGATGACTTTGAGCTGTGAGTGCGACGTGAAGCTGCGTAAGTAACTGTTTATAAAAATTAAACCTGTCATTCCCTTGGCAGTAGCCTACCGTCACACGCGGCTTTGGTAACAAAACTGTGTGAAGCTGACGGGACAATGTAACCCATCCTCACTTATGAGGTAAATCAATCCCGCGAGGGAGAAATGAATCTGTGAGCACAACGCGGAAGGGGGCTAGGCTTGGTGGTACGGTAAATATATGTGAACTGTTGATAAACTTCGTTACAAAAGAAAGAGCCAAATGTGCTGACAGGCTCTAACCAAAAGGTACATGGCTGGTTGATCTGTTTTATAGTCAGGTCACAGGGACATTAGGCCATCGGAGGAGAGACAGTACCTAACCCATATTTGTTACTTGTGCGGAACACGGTAAACCCGTTCCTTCGCCTATACGGCAAGCTAACCGTGAGGAAAGCTGATGGAGGGCGGGCATAGGATGGTGGAAAAAGCGTAATGGAAAGCTTTCCATTACGCTTTTTATGGAATGTAAATTGTTATGGAAAGCTAAGTGGGTTGAACCCAAGGAAGCGACGTTCTGAGAGTTTGATTGCTTTTCATAATACTTTGCCATGTAGCGACGCGATCAATTTGTCCGGGACGGTAAACTTGCCAGGCCGGAGAGTTGGCGGTAATGCACCCTCAATTGCTTCAATCTTCTCCATAGGATCGGCATGAAGATACATTTCTGTCGTCTGCATAAAAGCGTGACCTAGCCATAACGAAACTTTTCTCAAATCGCCTGTCGCCTGGTAAATCATCATACCGCAGGTATGTCTAAGCACATGAGGTGTGACATTTTTTCCATTCAGAGACGGACATATCTGCGTGGCGACCCGAACATATTTGTCGAGCAAATATGCAAATCCGACCCGAGTCATGGACTCGCCCCGTGCATTAACGAAGAGTTCGGGTGTCGACACGTTGCCCCTTACTGCCAGCCAGGCTCGAATATCACTCGCAGTTTGTTTCCATAATGGCAACGATCTCTGCTTACGCCCCTTGCCCATGACTGAGATCATCGGTGTCGGCTGAAATGTCACCGCGTTGAGCAATAAACCAGTCAGTTCGGATACCCGAAGTCCGGTGGCAAAGCCAAGGTGCAGCATTGCACGGTCGCGAATTCCTGAGCGAGTCCGGATATCCGGCGCATTCAGGATCGCTTCCATCTCGGTTTTAGTGAGATAGCTGATTAACGGTGTGTCTGTTTTTTTTGCTGGAATCGCAAGAATACGCAGGCTTTGGTCAAGCACAGATGGCACGCGGTGCTCCATGAATCGCATGAAGGATTTAATCGCCGCTAACCGGATATTGCGGGTGCGAGGGCTGTTGCCTCGTTGAGATTCGATATAGGAGAGAAAATCCATAACGAGAGACGCATCAAGCTGTTCCAAGAATAGCTTGGACGGTGTCACCTTGAAGCGCTGGCTGGCGAATTCGAAGAGCAACTGATAGGTATACGCATAACTTTCACAGGTATTGGGACTCGCTCCGCGCTCTACGGGCAGTCGTTGTCGCAAGAAATCGGTGATATGTGGCGCAATCGGGGTCATGACTGATCTCCTGTGATGAATGATTCGCATTTGTCAGCAATGCTTTTCATAAGTAGTGGGGTGCTCTGAAGATACCAGTAGGTACTCTTCGGGTGAACGTGTCCCATGTACGTCCCAAGCGCGAGCATATGGCGTGCGAAGCGATCCCCGGTATCGTGACACGACTCCAGTGATTTAACTGCAAAGCGATGACGGAAATCGTGCAATCGTGGTTTGGGGCCATTCGGTTGACCTTGTATGCCCGCTGCCTTGAGGACGTTTTTAAAAGTTTTTGCAACATAGCCGCAACCGAGTTTTTTTCCACGGAGCGAAATAAACACATGGTCGTCGGCAGTGGCAAACTGCCTGCGACATTGCAGATAGCGATTGATGGCCTCAATGGTGGAATCATGCAATGGCAAGAGGCGGCTTTTTTTGAATTTTGTTTTGCGAATCACCAATCCTTCCGGCGTAACGTCATTAAAACGTAGCGACAGTGCTTCGGAAATCCTTATCCCAGTAGTAGCCAATAGGCCGAACAACGTGCTGTAGGTATGTGGGCGCAATGTGCCAATAGGTTTGAGCTGCTCTGCATACACGATCAGTTTCTGCACTTCTTCGTCGGTATAGATATATGGTGTACGGCGATGCCAGCGACCATAGAAGACACCATCAGGAGGAATCTCATTGCGACCATCTTCGGCTCGTGCAAATCTGGCAAACCGGATCAACACGTCACTGCGCCTGGAGCGTTCGTTCTCTGATGAGGCTTGCGATGCCCACTCGATGGCGGTTTTGCCGGCGATATAGGTATCCCCACGGGCCATTGCAAAGTTTGCGTAGCTGGATAAATACTTCTCGACTTCATCCAGTTTGAATCCCGCGTCGCGACGCACGGATAGATAGATGTTTACGATATCGATTAACATGGCTGCCCCTCCGGCCAAGGCATCGCGACCTCTTTGAGCAGTTCGATGTCCACCTTCGCGTAAATCGCGGTTGTCTCAATCGATGTATGGCGTAAGAGAGCGCCAATGGCTGGCAGTGACATACCATCGCGTAGCATAGTCGTTGCTGCAGAATGCCTTAGCAGATGTGCGCCCTGTGTGGGGGCGTCTATACCAGTACGACGCAACGCCCGAAATACGGGTACAGCCGACATACATGTAAAAATAGGACATAGAGTCTAATATAAGCCGCTTTTTATGGATTTATCGCTGGCATTACATGTTCAATAATTCTTTTTTTAGATATTGGTATAGCGTCTCACGACTGATGCCGAACTCGCGGGCTAATTGTGTCTTTGGTTCTCCGTCAGTTACGCGTTTCAACAATTCGGTCAGTTGTTCTGTCGATAGTGCTTGCTTTCGGCCTCGATAGACTCCACGTCGCTTTGCGAGTGCAATACCTTCACGTTGTCGTTCTTTAATTAAGGCTCGCTCAAATTCGGCAAAGGCGCCCATCACCGATAGCAATAGATTTGCCATTGGCGAATCCTCACCGGTGAACACAAGATTTTCTTTGATGAATTCAACTCTGACACCGCGACTGGTTAATAGCTTTACCAACCTACGCAAATCATCCAAATTTCTCGCTAAACGATCCATACTGTGAGCGACAACTGTATCTCCCTCTCTGGCGTAATCCAGTAAATCTTCCAGTGCAGGTCTATCCGTATCCTTGCCAGATGCCTTATCCGTGAAAGTTTTACCAACTTCGATCTGTTCAAGCTGCCGATCAGGATTCTGGTCGAAAGAGCTGACTCTGATATAGCCAATGCGCTGACCCGACAAAACGCCTCCTACATACAAAAAATGTCAGGATAGAATCTATAACTCTTAGCAACATGTGTCAATAAAAACAAAAATACACTCTATTCTGACAAGATATAGGTATTTGTCCTGACATCAGGATAGGGTGTACTCTATCTGGACATCAACTAAACTAGCAATCCTAAATACTTGGTCCAGAATGGCATCCATTGAACGCACCGCCTACCCACGATTTAAGCAAAACCCGTTGACCAATGAATTAGATGTGCTTTATACCCCAACCCAAGATGAACTGGATTTTGCCAATAGTATGGCTCGCAAAGAGCAACATCGCTTTTGCTTATTGCTGCTACTCAAGGCATTCCAGCGGCTTGGATACTTTCCGGAAGTAGAGAATATACCACTGACTATCGTGCAACATGTACGGATCGCAAGCGGAATCTGTAACGAAGTTTCGCCGGTTTATTCCGACTTAAAAACACAGTATCGACACCATCAAGCTATCCGGCAGCAATTAGGGGTATCGGCTTGGAGTGATGATGGATTGCGGTTGGTCAGCGAGGCTATGACTAAAGCCGCCGGGGTGATGAACAACCCCGCTGATCTGATCAACGTCGCTATTGAAGAGCTGGTACGTCAGCGTATTGAGTTGCCAGCCTTTAGTACGCTTGATAGGCATTCACGGCGAATTCGCACCCTGGTTAATAGTCGTATTTTCGAGACGGTGTTGAAACGGTTATCGGAGTTAGAGCGTAAACAACTCGATACCTTATTGGAAATCAGCCCCAATCTACAGAAAAAATCTTTGTTTTTTGCCATCAAGCAACTGCCGAAACGTTCAACCCTGGCGCATTTACAGGATTTGCTGGATCATATCATTAAGCTCTCCGAAACTGTGGATAGTGATCAGTACTTGCTGGATATTCCATACGCCAAAATCAAGCATTTTGCGGCAGAAGCCAAAGCGTTGGATGCCGCAGAGCTAAAGAAATTTACACCACCAAAGCGGTATGTACTGATACTCAGCTTAATCCATCGTGCGCGTATACAGGCCCGTGACGATCTTGCCGAGATGTTTATCAAGCGAATAAACCATATTCACCGGCGCGGTAAAGATGAATTGGAGCGTTTACGGATAAGGTTTCGCCAGAAAACCGAGCATTTAGTGGCAACGATGGCGGATGTTATCGAGGTGTTGGAAACACAGCCAGAAGACGAGGCGGCCGGGCGAACCATCCGCACCTTGCTATCAAAAGGTGGAGGAACCTTAGCCTTACAGGACGATTGCACAGCCATCAATGCTTTTAGCGGAGATAACTATTTCCCCCTGCTATGGCGATTTTATCGTAGCCATCGCTCTACGCTGTTTCGCATGTTGCGTTTGCAGACCATGATATCGACCACTGAAGATCAATCGCTGATGCAGGCATTGGCTGTTCTGCTGAAGCATGAAAACCGGAAAAGCCTCTTGATTGATGATGAAGTGGATTTCTCTTTTACAAATGAACGCTGGAAACGCACTGTCCTGGTGAAAGCCGATGACGGTGAACGCATTAACCGCCAGCACTTCGAGGTGTGTGTATTTTCTGCATTGGCGACGGAGATCAAATCGGGGGATGTCGCTATTCGGGGGTCGGAAGCGTATGCCGATTATCGTGAACAACTTTTGAGTTGGGAAGAATGCGAACCTTTGGTAGAGGACTACTGTCAACAACTAAGCTTTGCCAATAACGCGCATGCATTTGTAAACAACTTGCGTGAAATGTTAACCCAGAAATCTGAAGAAGTTGATGCAGGGTTTCCGAACAATAAAGCACTGGGACTCAATGAAAGCGGCATGCCGATTCTGAAACGGCGCGAACCTCGCGAATCAAAAGCCTCGGCTCGTGCGCTTGAAGTAGCTTTATTGCAACGGATGAGTGAACGTAACGTCATCGACGTGCTTTGCAATGTTTCCCATTGGACTGGATGGAATCGTCATTTTGGGCCGCTATCAGGTTCTGATCCGAAAATTGAAAACCCTAGAGAGCGGTATATCCTCACCGCATTCACCTATGGTTGCAATCTAGGACCGGCACAAGCTTCGCGTCATCTGCGCGGTACGGTCACGCCACACATGCTGTCTTTCATCAACCGTCGACATGCCAATACCCATAAATTAAATGCCGCGATTAAGGACATTATCAACCACTACCATACGTTTGAATTGCCAAAACTCTGGGGTACTGGAAAATCAGTTGCCGCAGACGGCACGAAATTAGAAATATACGTTCAAAACCTGCTGGCGGAATACCATATCCGCTACGGCGGTTATGGCGGCATTGCCTATCACCATATTGCTGATACCTATGTGGCATTGTTCAGCCATTTTATACCTTGCGGGGTATGGGAAGCTATTTACATCATTGAAGGCTTGCTGCAAAATGCATCTGACATACAGCCAGATACGGTTCATGCTGATACCCAAGGCCAGTCGGCGCCAGTGTTTGCTTTATCTTATTTGCTGGGTATAAAACTAATGCCACGCATCCGAAATTGGAATGATCTGGTGTTTTTCCGATCTAGCAAGGACATTACCTACAAACATATCGACATCCTGTTCAAGAATGTCATCGACTGGGAGTTGATCGAAACTCATTGGAAAGATTTACTACGGGTAGTTCTGTCGATCAAAGCTGGAAAGATTTCTTCATCGACCTTGTTACGCAAGCTTAGCAACTATAGCCGCAAAAACAGGCTATATCAGGCTTTCAGAGAATTAGGCAGAGTGGTTCGTACTATCTTCCTTTTGGATTACATATCCGACATGGAATTACGCGAACAGATTACGGCGACCACAAATAAGGTGGAAGCGTACAACGGATTTTCTAAATGGCTGTTTTTCGGTGGTGATGGCGTTATCGCCGACAACGATCCCGAAGAGCAGGAAAAAGTCATCAAGTATAATGATCTGGTGGCTAATGCAGTTATTTTCCAAAACGTGGTGGATCAGACGCGGATATTGCGCATGCTCAAAGAAGAGGGTTTTCCGATAAACCGGGAGGATGTTGCAACTTTAAGTCCTTACGTCACAAGCCATATCAAGCGTTTTGGTGATTACATTATCGATTCCAATGCCATTCCAGAGCCTATCGACCCGACATTGCCAATATAATCAACTAAGTTTAGCCGCTATGTCCTATTTTTACACGTATGTCGGCTGTACCCGGTTTTACGCTGAGTCCAGGAAACTTGATAATCTGAGTGAGCATTAATGTCTTTGATAGCCGGTTCAATTACGTATTTTTTTAGATCTTTAATCGAACTGTATTTATCTTCAATTTGGAATCGCTGTTTTAACCAAGCGATGTCAACCTCGCGTTGCCCAGTCGTTTTCCATTGCATCATCAATTCATATAAACGAATCGCATAAATAGAACTCATCTTGCTGATATTTTCGAGCAGATAAAACGTGAACCGACCGCGCAACTCACTTAAATAAGGGATCATAAACGGCGCAAACACCAACCCGACCTTGCCGATATCCGCATAATAATTAATCGAGCTTACCCAGCGCGTCTTAGTATATTTCAACGTTTTATCTAATGGATCGGGGTCTTCGATAATGACATAGCGTTCAAAAAGCTGCTCCGAAACTTCTTTTAAGGTTTGATAGGCCTTGTCCCGACTAATACCAAATTGCAGCGCAAACTCCTTGGCGGAGACTTCAAAGCGCTCGGTCGCTAACAGGGGTTTACTGGATGTCACTTTAGAAATACAAGACAAAATAAGCCGTTGTTCGTTAAGACTTAACTTATAACCGGCCTCGATAATTTTATTTGACTTATAAACAGTTAATTTTTGCTTAGCCATAAGAAATTAAATGCAAATATTTTAGGAGTTTAATATTAAAGCTCCTAAAAAACAACCAATTCCTCCCTTTATTGGCAACCTATTTCTCCCTTAAAACAACCAATTTCTCCTACAAAGCAACCTATTTCTCCCTTTATTAGCCATAAAGTTATTTAAAATCAATAAACTATAACTTCTAAAATATATTAAAATAATACAAAATAAATAAAAAGCAAACGGCCTTTTAAAAGCCTGTGGATAACTCTCCCCAACTCATCAGTCAGCCACACTATCTTTACAATGCACCTCGTTTCGAATTGCGGCACTAAATCACACAAACTTAGTGAATAGATCACATGGTTTTAGCGCCGCTTAACCTATCTTAATACCCATAGGGATTCACTTTAATTCACAAACCTACGAGGGTATTACCATGAAAACATTAACATCCAGTCTAGCATTAGCACTGTTACTATTAACCAACGCGGTGAACGCGGCCAATGTTCCGGTGAACATCGCACATCCTATCAACGGCTCTGTTGTAACTAACTATTTTCATTCCAGTTTTACCACCACCTGTGCAGGCGGAAATTACAATGTCGATTGGTACCTGGACAACACCATCTTAGGCAGCGCCGCATTTTACGATTCTGAAAGCGTCGATTTTGATTTTAAAGCGCCTACCGGCTGGCATGTATTAACCGTTGTTTCTACGTGCGGAAAAGATAGCGTTAAATTCTACGTTCAATAAGTTTTAGCGAGACACCCTAAACAGATCGATAAACCAAAGCTAATAAACAATCAACTTATCAGAACTGTTCAGGTTCAGCTTGGATATTCAGAGAAAGCTTGGCGAAGCTATTCGTTTAGGGTGTGTTGCTGATATCGTTCCCCCAAACCTACAACCCATTAGTTATCTATTGTGAGGTTTTTATGAAAAACATCCTTATATTTTTTATCGTCTGTCTATTTAGCAGCCTTAGTTTAGCTGCCGGCAAATATACCAGTGAAAACGCGGGTAATGGATCCTTTGTAGTCTCAGATGTAAATGTCAACGACCAGGATTTCTACGAGAGTGTTACGCTGCAATTCAATTTTGCCAAAGGGACTTTCAAGGTCGTCGATGCTAAGCCGCAAGACCCACAAACGGTGAAGAATGCCTATTTCTACGTAAGAGGCGCAAAAACTGTTGATGGAAAATTGCTGATCAGCGGTGACTACATTACCTCTGAGACTATTGAAGCGAAAAACTCAGGAGGCAATCCTTCCGCTTCTAAACAGCCACCGGCCCCTACACCAATATCCATTCAAGGACGCTTCCAGGTGAAATGGATTCTTCCACCTCAAGACAGCTTAGCCTATGGTCCTGTAAAAGATGCCGCCCAAGGTGCAGGCTACGAGACTGTCGAGCATAACGACTTCTCATATCCATAATTCTAAAAAGAGCAGTTGAGACCTTAAAATTCCGTTCGCCCTGAGTTTATCGAAGGGTTGAACGGGATTTTAAGGTCTCACCGTCTGGGTGAACGCATAGAAAACCGTCCATGCTTCGACTGGGCTCAGCACGAACGGTTTTCTATGCGTTGAACGGCGTTTTTTAGGATCAATAGAGTAATTTTTTTTAATGCGTCGATAGGCATTTCGAAAAGCGTCGGGACAGAGTATATTTATGGCTTTTTTGAGCGCGCTTTGCCATGTCTTTAAAAATTGCCCTTGCCCAAATCAATTTAGTCGTTGGCGACATCGCCCGCAACCGTCAAAAAATTATCGATACTGCTATTGAGGCGCGTGATCACCTGGGCGCGGATCTTTGCGTATTTCCGGAATTGACGATTACCGGTTATCCGCCTGAAGACTTGCTGTTTCGCCCCGACTTTATTGCAACGGCTCAACAGGCTATTCATGAAATCGCCCAACAAACGCTTGGCATTGATGTCGTGGTCGGTTTTCCTGAGTCTTCACCTGAAGGTTTATACAATAGTGCAGCGGTATTGCGCGACGGAAAAATATTCTGTCGCTATCGAAAACAAGCGCTGCCGAATTACGGGGTCTTTGATGAACAGCGCTATTTTCTCGCCGGCGATAAGGTCAATTTATTTTCTATTAAAGATACCCTACTGGCACTGACGATCTGTGAAGATGTCTGGCGACCCGAAATTTTGTTTGCCAACCGGCGGGCAGGTGCTGAGATCATCCTGACCCTCAATGCCTCGCCGTTTCATGCGGGTAAAATGGCACAACGCGAAAATATTGTTTGTGAGGCGGTCCAATCGGCAGGAGTGTCCCTGGTCTATGTCAATCTGGTCGGAGGACAAGATGAATTAGTCTTCGATGGCGCGTCGTTTGTCGTTGATCAACAGGGGGAGATCGTGTTGCGTGCCGCCGAATTTCAAGAACAACTGGCCCTCATCGAATTCGATGGCGTAAGGCCTAAAGCGAGCGAGTGCGCGCCGTTCTACAATGATATTCCGAGCATTTATCAAGCCTTGGTGTTGGGCATTCGGGATTATGTCGGCAAAAATGGCTTTCAAGGCGCACTGCTCGGGCTTTCGGGCGGGGTCGATTCAGCCTTGGTACTGGTACTTGCGGTAGACGCCTTAGGCGCGGATAAAGTCGAAGCGGTATTGATGCCTTCTCGCTATACCCAGGTAATGAGTAATGACGATGCGATTAGCGAGACCGAAGCGCTCGGCGTCAAATATCACATCATTCCGATCAGTCCTGCCGTAAATGCGTTTTCCGACATGCTGGCCGAGGTTTTCAGCGGTGCTCAACAAGACACTACCGAGGAAAATATTCAGGCTCGCTGCCGTGGTGTGATCATGATGGCCTTGTCGAACAAACAAGGCAAAATCTTGTTGACGACCGGTAACAAGAGTGAAATGAGCGTCGGCTATGCGACCCTCTACGGCGATATGGCCGGTGGTTTCGCACCGATCAAGGATGTCCCGAAATTATTGGTCTATCAGTTATCGCATTATCGTAACAGTCTCGCACCGGTGATTCCCGAACGCGTCCTCACTCGCGCACCGTCTGCGGAACTTGCGCCGAATCAGGTCGATGCCGATTCGCTACCGCCTTATGAAAATCTTGATCCGATTCTCGAACGCTATATCGAACTGGATCAATCGGCCGCCGAAATTATCGCCGCAGGTTTTAAAACCGAAGAAGTTCAACGCGCGATTAGTTTGGTCGATCGAAATGAATACAAACGCCGCCAAGCGCCGCCCGGTATTAAGATTACCACCCGTGCTTTCGGGCGGGATCGACGCTATCCGATCACCTCGGGTTATCGCGGTTGGCCACCCAAAGGAGTAAGCGATTGATTTTATTATCAAGGTTTCTATGGACATTGTAGTATTAGGCAGTTTTATTCAAGCCTGTTGCTGGAAAGTTCCTCGTCTTCCAAAACCCGGTGAAACCTTAACAGCTTCAGAATTATTGATTGAGCTAGGCGGAAAAGGGCTGAATGTTGCCATCGGTACCCGGCGTCTTGGCGCCGATGTGGAGCTATTGTTAGGTATTGGTCAGGATGCAGCCGGTGATAGACTCATGGAGTTACTGAAACATGAAAATATTCCCACTACCCATGTCTGGCGTCTTGCCGAAAAATCGGGACATGGGGCCGGATTTATCGCCGACGACGGGCAAAACATGATTTCAATTTTTCCTGGACCTAATCTATTGTTAACCGAAACGCACGTAGATCAGGCCGAAACGGCGCTTCAAACGGCAACGCTAGTCTACGCGCAGTTGGAAACCTCCTTAACCGCAGTCATTAGAGCATTCAAAATTGCCCGTCGACATGGCATTCGTACCGTTTTAAACGTGTCCCCCTGGATTGATCTGCCAACTCAACTGTTAGACTATACAGACGTGTTGTTAATCAATGAAATCGAAGCTTCGCAATTGCTGGGTTTAAGCACTCCGCTACCTGAATCATTAGCAGATTGGTGCCATGAACTGAGTGCAAGATTAGCACCCTACTGGTTGCAATGGCCGGGATCGCTCATTGTAGTTACGCTGGGGCGTAAAGGAAGCATCGCGGTTGATCGGTCGGGGAAAAGCTACCAAGCTTCCGCATTCATTGTCGACACTATCGACAGTACCGGTGCTGGCGATGCCTTTGCCAGCGGATTCTGCATTGAAATGGCTAAGAATAGTGAGCTGGAAACCGCCCTGCTCTGCGGCAACGCCTGCGGAGCGCTCGCGGCTTCAAAACTCGGAGTATTACACGCGCTCCCGGACCAAGCGACTTTGCAGAAATTTGTTAGGTCTCAAGCTTAAGTTTGTAGACATATGCATCCCCCCGAAACGTGCCCTCGACGTATTCGATAAGCTGACCGGTGCTTGAATAGGTGTGACGTTTAAGTAAAAGGCACGGCTCCGGGGTTTCAAATCCAAATACCTTCGATTCCTCCGGTGAGCTTAAAATGGCTTCAATGGTTTGGTCGGCATAAGAGAGTTTTATATGGCATTTGGACTCGATAAACGCATAAATCGACCCATTTGTGTCCCAATTTTCCAAATCAGGCGCGGCAGTTAAATCATACCAAGCAACCTCGCGGGTCATTGGCACGTTATCGGCCATCCGCACCCGGACCAAACGCAAAAAAGTCGCAGCCGATGGGCGTTTAAAAATGCAGGCAATGGTTCTCTCGCTACGAATATCATACTCAAGCACTCGCGTTGAGGCAGTTTTGCCTTGTTCTCGCATTTCCTCAGTAAAACCTTTGAGCCTGCCCATGGTCGGATTGACCCGAGGTGGCGCTTGTACCATCGTCCCCGCGCGACCATGAGTACTTAAAAGTTGGATATTGCGCAATTCGTCATAGCAACGTTTTACGGTCGTCCGACTGATTTGCAATGCTTCGGCGAGCATACGCTCGGACGGCAGACTATAACCGGGGGAAAGCTCACCATTTTCAATCAGGGTATTAAGTTGCCGCATTAATTGCAAGTAAACCGGTTCAGAGGCTTGTTCGTTCAACTTAAGTCGACTCACAAAGTCAGTTAACGGTTCATTAGGTGGCTGGTTCTCATTATGTATTGTATTGTAATCAGTCAAAATATTCTTAATTACCATAAGGAAAAAATGATTATAGTACCCACATTTTCCTTAATTTTCCTGGATTTGTTTGAGTTGAAATTGAAAATATCCACTATGTCTAAATTTAACCTAAAAATATTTCTTATCAGTCATAACGTGGATAATGAATAATTGATCTGTTAGGCTCTTGTTGAAAATCATCTCCACATTCACGCCTTTACTTCCCCGTCTGGGAAAAGTCAGCCTTAAGAAACAAAAAAGTAAAGCTATTTACTACAGAATCCTGAATAGGCATACCAATCTTAACCAACCGAGAACCCCTAATCATTGCAATGATTAGGGGCGAACCACAAATACCCTTAATTTGATTTTGGATCATTAGCCCATAGCGTTTTTTGCTCACCTAGTTGCCCAGTGTAAAAAACATCCATAGTAGATCCAAAGCGTGATGTTGCAACTAATTCCGAGTTATTGCGCGCATAAGCGGGCGGTGTCACTGGGAATGGGGTTTGCCATTTACCTTGGTCAATAAGTCCGTTAGACCAAACGGTAGCGACGGCGCCATCCGGTCCTATGAAATGCACGTCAAGTTTATTAGTACTTCTAGCGATGGCTGCAATCGAAGTATGCAGACGACCAGCACCCGGCGGCGTTATCGGGAATGGTGCCTGCCAATTGCCGCCTGCAGGGGCCCACGTACTCGCCAATGCACCATCAGCGCCTTGATAAAACAAATGCAAATCTCCGTTATGTACGACAGCATCCAAGGCCGAACTTGCAATCGCCGCCCGAGGTGGTGTTACAGGAAAACTTGCCTGCCAGCGACCGTTATCAAAGTCGGAAGCCGCCCATAGCGTAGCAAGTGCCTGATCGTTGCCTTCAAAGAATACATGCAACTGCGTTCCCCGCACTAATGCATCGAGCTTAGAACCGGGCATTGCCGAACCAGGTGCATTAATTGGAAAAGGACTGTTCCAGTTACCATTATTGACATTAGGCGCTGCCCAGGTGGTAGCTAACGCGCCATCCGGACCGATGTAAAAAACATGCAACTGATCGCCTCGCACAACTGCCACCAAAGGTGAATCGGCTCGAGCTGCCCCCGGCGGCGTGATTGGAAAAGGCGTTGCCCAAGGCCCACCGTTAGTCCACGTTGAAGCAAGCGCGCCATCCGATCCGATATAAAACACATGGAGTTGCTCATTTCTAGGTACTGCCGCAATTGAAGTTTCGGCACGAGCAGCACCAGAAGCCGTAATAGCGGAAGGCGGTTGCCAAGCACCATTGCCAACGTTACTATTGCTCCAGGCCGTAGCAATCGCTCGATCAGACCCTTGATAAAATAAATTTAAATCTCCAGAGTCGCGGCTTGCAATTGCCAAGGACGTTTTGGTAGCGGCGGCGTTATTGGGGGTAATTGCAAAATCAGGCGACCAGCCCCCATAAATAGACATTACGCCCCAGCGGTCAGAAAAGCTAAGTTGGCCATTTCCATTCCAATTCGGGTTGCAATAATTCATGACGGAATCGAGATCATAAGCGGTAATCAGATAATCACCCTTAGTCCCCTGAGCGGTATGAGGTTCATCGCAACCAAAACGATCACTACGGTGATCTTCATGAGTAAAGCCTAAAGCGTGACCAAATTCATGCACGGCAATCGCTTTGGAGCAAAACTCCCGATGCGTCGAGGTGCCACTCCCCCAGAAGCCATCAGGAATGCGCCCGCCATCAGCGCATAATTCCATGCCATCAGTTGCGCCCGTCCACACCGCATAAGTAAAATTAAGAATCATCCCGCCTGAAACACCCCTCAATTCTTTACCGAGCTTAGTCACGCGTGGATTTTCATCGGCAACCCGGATGCGTATTGCCTGATTCGCATCAGTAAAGCCGTTACATTGTCCCCAACCGTAAAAACGCACCGCTGAATATTTTTCCCATGTCGAGCTCACTGCTGTTTGGACCCATTGCCGGGCTTGAGTATCCCCTGCGTTCCAAGTATCCCAACATACCGGAATTGCAATTCCGGTCCAAAATGAACTACCGACCCCAGTCAGTGATTGACCAATTTGACCGATATTACCGTCAGAATTTTGAAGGATTTCAATTGGCTTAATCTCCTTCAAGGAAAAGTAAAAGGCTCCGTTACTCACTACCAGATCAAAATTTGCCGAATATCCAGCTGAATTATCTGAAATAAAAACTTTAGGCAAAGCCAATTTGTCGTTCACCAAGCTCCCTAATGCCTGACAATCGGCGGGCAGGTTTTCACTCGGCGTTACTTTGGTTATTTTCCAGGAAAATTGTCCATTGGGCGCGGCACTGACAAGCTCTGCTTCAGCATCGTAGAATTTATCAGCCACTAAAACTTGCTTTAAAGAAAGCTGAAACGTCTGAGCATCTGCCACACTAATCGTTCGATTTTCACAAGCATTGTTGGCAAAAGCCAATGAGCCTGCGAGATAAATGCCTGCTAATAGCAACGCAAGACCTCGATAAAATATTGGTTTCATAACTAATCTCCTGTGGTAATTTAGGTTTGGTATTCTGAATAAGAATGCCATAAAAATACCATAATCTAAAGCTCAATAGTGTGAAATAGTTCACACAATTAAAACTAGCCCTAATTCACTTGACATTATCAGTCGACGATAAGTTTTATACTATTCAATGAGATAACAACAATTAAGTGAGTGACTGTAAGAAAATATGGTTACCAATCATAACCGGGCATACGCTTGCTCCGACTTTCATTTCGTGTCTACGCTTCATAATTCAACAAGTTCCGCTTGAGCTTACTCGAAAAAGCCATACCTCACAAAACTCCTCATAAGTACCCGATAAAATTATACTGTTGATGCATTAATTCGCAAAAAATGTGTCTCAGCCAATTCTTATCTTATTTTGATATGGTATTATTATGGTCTATTTTTCAAAATAACATTATTGAATAAGCCAAAAATCCTCATAAAAATAATCTTATTATCTTTAGCTTCTGTGGATGTTAGGCAATAGCTGATTTTATGGTTCTTACTTTGGTCGGTCGGACCAACTTGACGCGGCCAAAGGCAAGTGCATAGCTAATATCTTCTTCGAATCTTTCATTCAGGGGAATTTACTCAGGCAGGTTTAGAAGGTTTATCCGTGCCTAGTGTTGGATGCAGTTAAAAGTCACTTTACCCAGGGTCAGAACCATCAACAGAGGGCTCTGACAAAAAACAAAGCAGTTCGTATAAACTAAGGAATCAATAATCATGAAATATAAGATACTGAAGATAAAACAAATTTTTTATTTTTCTTTGCTGCTTGAGCTTGTGGTAATCGTTGGTGTATTAAGTTCTCAAGCTACAGCCGCAACTATTCCGGACACAACAGCACAGTGGATTCTTGGCTCCCGAAGCGATGGTCTATCTACTCCAGCATCGTTCGCATTTGGCGTCACGCCCGATTCAGGACAAACTTTCAGCACTACGTTGGAATCCTGGCAAGACCTTGATCTGTTAGCTGATATCAAGGTTGCAGCTGAAGATGTCGGACAAAATGCATCGCTTTTTTTGGTCGCGCAGTATAACAATGCGTTCTTCATGAAAAATACTCGAGGGGAATGGCAGACGTGGGATCTAAGCTTGGCGCATTTAGTACCGGCATTGACGCTAAAATTGGATGAGTTGAGCAGCGTTAAGATTCAAGAGCAACTGACAGATTTACCGGGCAATTTTTCATTATGGGTCGGCTACAAAGTTAACGATTTGTTAATTTATAACGCGCAACCTTTTAACTTTACAGTTATTCCCAAAGAAAAACCAACAAATACTTGTACTGGCGCATGTCTCACCCAGCTCTTTATACCTGAAAATAGCTTTGGTCAAGCCACTCCCCCGGATGCAAAGATCGTTCCGAGTGATGAGTTTATTCAAGGCGTCAAAAATGGCAGTTTGATTCTATCCGGGCCAAAAATATTACTAGATCAGTTACGTGAACGCGAAGCAGATTATCAAAAAAATTTGGCGGAACTCAAAACCCTGGAGACCAATCCTTATTTGTCAACGTTACTCGAATCCGCCAGTAAAACGATCAATCCATTCCTTGAGCCAGTGTTGACACTAAGCAATGGTCAGCAAGTGCAACTTCTAAGTCTCAGCGACAGCATCAACCAAGCCGTCATTATTCAGAAACTCGCGCAAAGTCCCGAAAATGCCCTGAACAACTATCAACGAAGCTATGATTTCTTGCCGGATAATCTGAAAAATGATGCGCCCACCGTCGCCTCCTTACAAGGTAAGTCGGTGACTGAAATCAAGCAAGCCCTTGGAAAAATCAATAGCATTTTAAGTGAACACAAAGCCTTATTTGACGATAGCGCTATTGCTCCTGATACCATTTTACCTAAGCTTAAACCCGGCAATGGCAAGGATAATAGTGGCATAACGAATCCAACAGAACTTTACGCCCGTTTCTCTTGGCCATTAAAAAGTTTTTTAACGCCTGTTAAAAATCAAGGCTCACGGGGGACATGCTGGGCCTTTGCAACCATAGCAGCATTGGAAAGCCGGGAGTTAGTACAAAAAGATACACTACATGATTTATCTGAACAATATTTAATTAAGCGTGCCAAGCTCAATTGGCATCCGACTGCGTATGGCGATGGCTATGGCTATACCAATGTTATAGACAGAATGATAAACAAAAATGAAGTTTTACCTGAAGAAAATTTTTGGACCTACAACCCCAGCCCTAAAATGGATCTTACTATGGGAATTAGTAATGAAGCCAGATATAAAAACGCATGTTCTGATTATTCAGGTAGTTGTTCTCCTACCGCACATCAAAGTGAAGAGTTAACTTGTACTAATATTCCGATTCCTACTCCAGGCTCTCCTGAAGGTAAATTTTGTGCGTATGAAGACATCAAGTTCCAAGGCGCAGGAGTGGCCGCCAATAAGCTCGTACCCATTTGGACTTTCGGCGAAACTTTTGATGGCGAAAGATATGCTACCTACCTATTAAATGGTTACACTATTTTGGCAGACTTTGGTGTGCGCATTGGTTTTAGCCAACCTGACCGCGGCTTTGTTACGGATGACACAGACGCCGGATATAGAGGGCAGCATCAAGTGTTAATTGTGGGCTTTATTAGCAATACCATTATCAATAGTTATAATGCGAATTTAGGCGTGGGTGGTGTTCCGCTTCAGATTCCAGGGGGGTTGCCAGCGAGCGGCGGTTTTTTTGTGATAAAAAACTCCTGGGGTAATACGGGCGACGGTGGCTATTATTACGTCTCAGCAGAATACATTAAAAAGTATTTTTCTAACCTGAGTATTTTAGAGATGGGGACTGCTCGTAGTGATAGATGGAGTAATGGCAGTCTTACCATAAAATTGACCGAGGGCAATCAACTCAACGCCGATTTACGCATTAGCAAAAAATTATTTGAGGTTATTCCACCCAGAAACAAAAAAATTAATGACGTTAGCATTCAGGTTAACTCTAGTGTTGCGAGTGATCAAATAAAGCTCAGCTCTTCTTTTGGTGAGGTTGCAAGTTATACCGGCTATTTTTCAACCACCGGCCCGCGAAGTGTCCAGGTCACGGCACGGGTAGGCAATGCAAGCGTACAACAAACCTTCAATGTTGATGTCATTAACACTGCACCCACAATTGAGCTGTTGCCGCCACCTGCTATATTTCAAAAGGAAATCACCACCTTAACAGTTGCGCTTAAGGATATTAACGAAACAAATCCTGGCGCAATGTGTAGTCGAGTCACCTGGAGTTTTACTGCGCCAGACGTTCCTTATAGTGCTGACGGTTCGTGTACATTAACCGTTGCTTTTGGCAACACAGCAGATGGCAAAGTGGTGTATCGCAGTTTTGTGGTAAGCACTACCGACAGTGAAGGCTTAAGAACCAACCAAACATTTACCATACCAGTGTATCCGCCATTGGAAAACCCTTATCCGAAAATTACCGATGCTTGGTTGCATGAGCCTGATCGATTAATAGGCCGCGATGTTGATGCGGTTTGTCAAACCGGGATTCGCATTCCAAGCGGGACCGCAATTGATCTGACTAAACCTGAAAGTAGCTATGCGTGCGGAGGCTCAACCCCTGAGCCCACGGTGACTCGACCTTATGAGGTATCAGTCAACGTTGAAAATCCAAGCAATGAAACACTCACCTATCGATGGCATTTCTATTGGGTGGATACCGATAACATAAACCACACGCTCGAAAATGTGCAAGGTAGTAGCACCTATATTATCCCTCGCATTCCCTTAGGATCAGGGGGTAAACCTTTCTCTTGCGGTGTCGATGTCATTGTGGCATCACCAGATATCACTCGCTATAGATTTCAGACCGTTTGGACCGGACAGTGTATTTTTCCGGATCTTGTCCCGCGTTAATCAATAAACTAAAGGGTGGGTGAATTGTTTTGCCCACCTAAAAATTATGACCAGACATCAAAGAAAAAGCACTTAAAGGTACATAGCTTTAGGACATTAGAGTTACCGGCATAACTCTAACGATGCCCATACAACTGATTATTCATGCTTGCCCTTTAATTTTTACCAACTTATTTTAGGAGCTGTCAATGCTGGCAATAACCCAAACTCTATGTTTGCTTGCTCTGCTTTTGAGTGCGACCTCCATTGATGCCATAGAAAGTTCACCCATTACAGGGGCGCCTAAATTCACTCAGCCGATGGAAGCTAAAAAAAATCTTTTTGATGCGCCCGATATTTCCATCGTACCTGGAATAACCCCGCCGCCCACCACAATACTATCTTTGGAATATAGCGATAATGACGATGGCACGGTCACCCATGCTATTACCGGCCTGACCTGGAAACGTTGCGCGGAGGGGCAAAGCTGGGATGGCAACAGTAAAAGCTGTACTGGGAATGCATTCACATTTACTTTTGAGCAAACAAAACCATTAATGAGTAATTTTGCAGGAAAGTCCGACTGGCGCTTGCCCACTATTGCAGAGCTTAAAACCATTGTAGAAAGGGAAAAACTAAATCCTACCATTCATTCAGCTGCGTTTCCTAACACGTCTTCTCATCTGTTTTGGTCTTCTTCAGTCCCGGCCTCTGAACTTATAGGAGCATGGGTTGTGGACTTTTTTTATGGGGGCAACTTCGCAGGCAACAAGGACACTAAGAGTAGTCAGGTTCGTCTCGTGCGAAGCGGACGGCTACTTGACGCTTCAGGGCAATTTACGCATACTTCGACTTTTATTGATAATGGCAATGGCACCATAACCCATAAAGCAACAGGCTTAACCTGGCAACGCTGTGCAGTTGGGCAGGTCTGGAATGACAAGACCTGTTTGGGGCAATCAGTCACTTACACCCATGAGCAGGCTTTAAAACTTAGCAGTAGTTTAGCAGAACAAACGGATTGGCGTTTACCCACAGCTAACGAATTAGCCTCTATCGTAGAATATTCAACCTTTAATCCAGCAATCAATACTGCTGTCTTTCCCGGAATGGATAAGGGTTCACTATTTTGGTCATCTTCGTTTAATTCTAAGGGTAAATGGGCTGTAGACTTTACCGTAGGTGATGATGACTTAGTAGAAAATAAGGACTCAACTTTTCTGATACGCTTCGTACGCGGCAAACAATCCTATGATCCCATGCGTTACGAAAATGCCGTTTACGACGACACCAACAAGCTCGCCAATATCCAGGATGTGCAACTTCAATCGCAACATTTTCAAGTGCAACTGGAACTGCAAACCAACGGCCTGTTGACTTTAAAAACCGCCAAACCGAATAGCTGGCAGCAGCATAATCAACCTGCGCAATACGATGAAGCCACGGAAACCTTGACCATTCCAAGAGTCGTGATTAATGGAAAATACTTTAAGGCGCTCTTGAAGAATATCGGAAACTATACCTTCCAACTCGCTCAGTTCGAAGAGCTTAAGTAAACACAATCAATCAGTAAAACAACACCCACTTTATTTTTTAATCTTAGGAGACTTTATGTACTCTTTATTATCCAGTCGCATTCTGGCTGCTTTCCTAATCAGTACAAGCAGTTTAGCGCAAGCCCAGTTTATCAAAATAGCCCATAGCGGTATGGAATTGCCTGATAGCGCCCAGTTAGGCAGCAAAGCTAGTGATTGGGCCTGCACCTACGACAGCGAGAGCAAGCTGATCTGGGAAGTGAAAACTGCCGACAAAAGCTTACGTGATAAAGACTGGACCTACAGCTGGTTTAGTAGCGGAAAACCTGCCGAAGCCCAAGGTGTTGCGAGCGGTTCCGAAAAATGCCAAACCCCGGGGCGTTGCGATACCGATAAGTTTATTCAAGATGTTAATCAGCAAGGACTATGCGGCGCTAAAAACTGGCGTTTAGCCGGAATTGAAGAACTAAAAAGCCTGGTTCGGTGTAACGGCGTTCGCCTGACCGAGTCCGAATTCAATTGCGCGAAAGGGTCGCCCAGCCCAGCAATTGATCCTGCTTTTTTTCCTAACAGCACAGCAGCTTGGTCATGGTCGGCGACTGAATATGTCGATGATCCCAAGCTCCCTGTATGGTATGTTGATTTTGAAAATGGAGCCCCTAGCTTTGCCTATAAGTTAAATAACGGCTCGGTTCGTGCGGTGCGGAACGGTCGCCCGATTGCCAATGTCGCCACTTATGATGACAACACCAAATTACTAACGTTGACGGCGGCAAAAGTAGGCGCTCAGGTGTATTCAGCGCAATTTCAAAATGTCGGTAATTATCGATTTCAATTGATCCAACCCCAATTAAGCCAATACTCTCAACCTTACCAATTGCCGGAATATTTTGACGATTCTAAGACCATAGTAATTCCTGTGCTTCTAGCTTTTAACACCAGCTTTCAATTGCTGCTGCGTTATGAAAACGGGCTGTTTATTATTGCCGACGGGAAAGCTTTATAAGATAAACAAATGAAATAACCCTTAGCGTTGTTCTGATGGGTTACCTTCCGGTTATCAACCTAATCGGGCAATGACCCACTTTCAAATGCACGACTATTTACACCGTTTACAATGGCACTCAGGACTTAAAGATATGAAAAATAGTAAACGATTGATGATGTCAGGTTTTACAGGCATGCTGCTCGCGACGATCACCAGCGTAACTGCAGATATTAAAAGCGATGCCGACACGGTACTTAACTGGGCGGAAACATCATTTTCGCAAACCCTAAGCCCAACCCAACCGACCAGCACGGCTGGTGATTGGCTCTATAGAAGCTATCCTGCAGCAGATCTTCTAGTGGGTGTGTATCAACCGGATAACGGCGTGTACTACATTACAGGTAGTGCTTTAGTAAGGGGCGATAAACCGATTTATTACGATACCGTCACCAATATTTTGAAGACAGTGAACCCAAAGCCGGATAACTTTCAAACGTTGATTGGCAAATGGTTGCTGTTAAGTTCCGGTTATGAAATTACCAAACAAGATGGTTCAATCGTTGAAACCTACACAGACCATAGACCTAAAAATATTACTTGGGAGTTTTTTAGCGATGGCCGACTGGTTGCTCAGCAAGATGGGCAAACCCAGGAAAATCGATGGAGTTTGAATGCCATCAAATTGAACGGAAACGCAATTGAATACGGCAAATTGACCTTAACCGGAGGAAATAGCGAACAGTTAGCCACAAGCTTTGGACTCACTGAACTCGTTTATACTATGAGTGCAGGCTCCGTCTTTGGCGGAAGCGGCAAGTATCCGATAATGGACTTATCAATCGATGTCACTAAAATCGGCCCGTACAAAAAAAATATTTTGAAAATGTCCTTCCAAATAAAAATATAGCGTATGCAGAAAAGTCACCTACTACTCTTAGGTTTTACGGTCCTTGCGGGCATCAGTTGGGGTGTTTACGAGCTTAAGTATTATTTCAGCTATCGCTCTGATCTACACAGTCGCCCGTGGGCCTATAACGAAGACGCTAAAGCTAAACTGCTGGTGGGGCAATGGCATGGTACATTCATTGATCCCAATGGCTTGCAAAAAAATCTTGCGCTCGAGATTGTTGTTCCGGTCACTGAAGAGGAGCGTCAGAAGAAAGCCGCCAAACGCTTACCAAAACGAAAAGGCTTAGGTGGGCGAAAGGAAAAGCAGATTTTTGAAGGCGCAGCGGTAGTCAATGGTCCGAACGGACGAGAAGATTACGAAGTCTGGGGCAGTGTGAACAAGGAAGATTTTCATAAGCTTAACGAGTTGAATTTTCGGGCAAACGAACAAACGCTCCTTCGGAAAAATTTCTCACTGAATTTGGCGACCGAAGGGAATTGGCACGAGGATACCCTAAGCTTAAAATGCGGCTTTAGTTATATAACCGAAGAGGGTTCGCGCTATTCGAGCAGTGAGGGTGTGGTGCGCAATGGAGTCATCGAATGGCAGGATTCCCAGTATGACAAGGTTGTAAATATCACCCTTCAACGAGGACCATGAACGACTTAATGGCTATCGCGCTTTTTTTATGCGTTTACGTTTAAGCTTATAACTTTGAATTTCTCTATTTAAAGGGAGACTACACCATGCAAACCGACTCATTGAGCTACCGTTATTTGTTTTTGGTCTTGATAACACTTTCATGCAACCTGAATGCCGCCGAATGGTTTTTGTCGCCGACCGGCAGTGATACCAGCGGCAGCGGTAGTTTGGCGAATCCGTATAAAACCTTAGGCTACCTATTAAGCCCGGAAAATGCCTTGGTGAATCCGGGAGATACCCTAACGTTGCGAGGCATGGCCGGAAACAATATTTATCAAGAAACCGAAGTACGCTTGCGCATGCCGTTGACCTTGCGTTCGTATCCAGGCGAATGGGCGATTATAAATTGCCCGCTCAACCTGGAGGATGGCGTGTGCATTCAGATTGACCCCGATGCTTCGGGTAGTCGGCTTTCGAGAATTGAAGTGACGGGCGGCAATTTATACGGGCTGTTTTTTCAGACCGATTGGGATGGGCGCGATAATCGTCAGGGCAAAGGCGCATCGAATGTAATCGTAGAGGATTGCAAAATCCATGATACCGGTCGTGATGCGATCAAAATTACCCCCAAAAGTGACAACATTACCATTCGGCGCTGCGAAATTTTCCAATCCGGCAAAATTTACCCTCCAGGAACCGCGTTGGATGATAAAAATGCCGAAGGTATTGATAATGTTAATGGTAGTCGCATGCTGGTAGAAGACAATTATATTCATGACATTGCGACAACCGGCCTCTATTTTAAAGGTGGTGCTGCCGATGTGATCGTGCAGCGCAACCGTATTGAACGCACCGGCTTGGGCGGCATTATGGTCGGCTTCGATACCAGCCCGGAGTTTTTCGATACCCAGCTTAACCCGCGTTATTACGAAAGTATTCGCGGAATCGTACGCAATAATGTCGTTCGCGATACCGGTTTTGCCGGTATCGGTTTATATGCGGCACAAGATGCGTTGATCGCCAATAACACTTTAGTACACACGGCTAAAGCGGGGCATGCCGCCTTATATTTTGGCGTGACGCTGCAGGATTTCGATCCGATCGCAGGTCGTCCAGCAACCGTTAATCCATTGATTCGTAATAATCTGATTATTCAAAACGGCGGTGACTGCGCCCGGATTCGTTGGGCCAATGAAATCAGCACCGAGGGTGTCTTCGGTTTAACGGGCAGTCCGGGCACAGATTACAACTGGTTTTATAACGAAACCGGCGCGTGTAATTTTGCTGACAATCGCCCTGGTAATCCGCTTGCAGAAGGCGGTTCATTTTCACAATGGCAAACGCATGAAACAAGCGATCAACACAGTTTCACGGAGGCTATCAGTGTCACGAGTGATGGTCATTTGCTTGCCAATAGTCCAGCCATCAACAAAGGAATTACGCTTTCTCAAATCACTGACGATCTTGATGCTCAAGTGCGTGAAACCCTGATGGATATTGGTGCGGATGAAATCGATCAATCACCCACAGCTTTCGATCGAGTTGCCAAGTGGGCCGAACTGAGTTTCCCGCAATACTTCCCGAAAGGCGGCATATCAGGAACATACGAGAGCTATCGCTACCGCTATTACAGAGCCACTGATAACTATCTGGCAACCAACGGCAGTCGCGTGATCATTCACAATGGACGTGACTGGAATTTCTTGGATGTAGGTGAATTGAATAGTTACCTTACCCAGTCGGCGGCAAAAGGTTTTTAATAGCATCGGCGAGTCGCTCTTGTTGTGATAGCTGGTATTTGTCTAGACACCCAAGCAAGTGGTAAAAATGGACTCTTAAGTAAAATTCATAGGCAACAGCTCAAATAGTTACATCACAAAGAAGATAAACGCTAACAAAGCCAAAGGTCAAAGACGCCATAAATTGTTGCTATGTGATTTGAATAATGAAAAAATAGCGGTCTTATAAGTTCAAGTTGGAGATTTGGCAGGTAATTTAGAATACGTTCTGCAAGATCCCTGCATTTTTGACACAAACCACCTTAAGCGCGAACTGGACCAAAATTTTTTCACTTTAAAATAGCAAAGATATGCCTCAACCGATCACTTCTTGCTGTTTTCAAAACCGAATAGTTTTAGTTTTAGTTTTTCGACCGACTCAAAATTCGTTTTACGATTGAAGTCTATGATAATCAATGCATTGCTACGTTACCCCATGGCATTACCTATTTACCTTTCGGGTTTTTTAGGCTTGCTTTTTCCGATAATGACTATCTTATTTATGTTCTGGCATCAGCAACTGAGCCTGACTTGGGATAATGTCGTTGCCATGCATAGAACGCATTATGTTTTGATTGTGGTCTGGACTGCTCCACTTTTTCTAGGATTTTTCGGCAGTATTATCGGCAGGATAGGTTCGCTGTTAAAGCAAAAAATGGACAGTCTAGCCTATCGCACGACTCAATTGAATACCATTCTCGACTCTGCAGCCAGCGCCATTATTACCATCGATATGCATGGCAGTATCCTCAGTTTTAATCATTCTGCCGAGCAAATCTTTGGTTATCAGCTGAGTGAGATCATTGGTAAAAATGTTAATTGCCTTATGCCCGAAGAGACCGCAGCGCAACATGATGGATTCTTGCACCGCAATTTTGAAAATCCGCACTCCTCTATAATAGGTAAGCGACGAGAAGTAAAAGCTCAACGCAAAAACGGTGAAAATTTTCCGGCATTATTCAGAGTCAATCCGATGAATATCGATGGGGGGGTTTTTTTCTCAGGCTTAATCGATGACATTAGTGAAACTAAACACCTGGAAGCACAGCTTAATCAAGCGCAAAAACTGGAAGCGATTGGACAACTGGCCTCAGGTGTTGCTCACGAAATCAATACGCCTATTCAATACATCGGTGACAATCTTGCAGCGCTGCATACCAACCTCACGGATATCATTGCCTATCAACAGGCACTATACGCAGAATTGGAGCCCGCCCTTCACCCGCAACTCGATAACTTAGCCGAACAGTTCGATCTAGCCTTTATTCTTGAGGATAGTCCGAAAGCGATTAAACAATCGCTTGACGGTGTCCGCAAAGTCACCGAAATTGTCAAAGCGATGAAAGTTTTTTCGCATTTTGACGCCAGTCAAAACAAACAACGCTTTAATTTGCATGAAGCGCTTACCAGTGCAATTATTATCAGTCGAAATCACTACAAATATATTGCCGATATTGAAACTGATTTTGCTCAGGATTTAGGCGCTATTGAAGGTTATGCGAGCGACCTTAATCAGGTATTTCTGAATTTAATTATCAATGCCGCTCATGCAATTGATGAAAAGAAAATCACCCGCGGCCTGATTAGAATTACTACCTGTAAATTGAAAAATGATAATATGGTTGAAATACTGATCCAAGATAACGGCATGGGTATTCCTAATGATATTAAAGAAAAGGTATTCAATCTATTTTTTACAACCAAACCGGTTGGCAAAGGCACCGGTCAAGGCTTGAGTTTAGCGCATACCGTTATCGTGGAAAAACATCGCGGTAAATTGTTTTTTGAATCCACTTCGGGCGAAGGAACCACCTTTCATATCCAATTACCCATGAGCTAGCAACGAGAACTTGGCAGTGAACAAAAAAAACATCCTGTTTGTGGATGACAACGACAATGTTATCAGCGGTATCCAACGTCAGCTGAGGCCCTATCGGAATTTCTGGCAGTTATTTTTTGCCAAAACCGGGCAGCAAGCCCTCGAATTGATGGCAGCGCAACCGATTGATTTGATTATCAGCGAAATCATGTTACCCGAAATGCGCGGTGATGAATTGTTAGCCAAGGTGCTGGAACAGCATCCCGCCACCGTTAGGATGATTTTTAGCGGGTATACCAGCGAGGATTCATTACAGAAGGCTTTAGAATACGCGCATCAGTATTTAACCAAACCTTGCAGCCCCGAAAATCTCCATGAAGCAATCACGCAGGTTTTCACAATTCAGACTTGTATTGACAATCCTCAGATCATTTCAGGCCTGGGCGATATCAATCAATTACCCAGTTTACCCAAAATATACCGTGAACTGAATGCCGCAATTGCCGATGAAAATACCACCCCGCGCATTATTGCCGATATTTTTGCAAAGGATCCAGGACTCTCGGCCAAGTTACTGCAACTCATTAATTCGCCTTATTTCGGAATGAAACGAACTGTTTCTAGCCTGAGTGAAGCGATTAATCTGATTGGTATCAAACGCCTGAATAACCTGTTGTTATCGGCACATTTAAAAGCGCAGTTTCCAGCACCAGACCCTGAAACGACTTTATATATGGAATATATTTGGCAAGATGCCGCCAAGGTTTCTGAATTAGCCCGCTTGATTGCTTTAGCCGAAAATCAGCAGGAAGACCGGCCTGATCAAGCGTATTTGGGCGGATTATTGCATAATCTGGGCTTACTGATTTTCTTGTCACGCGGCGGTCATAAACTCAAGACCTTGATTGAGCAGGTTAAACATACGGATATCCCGATCAGACAACTCGAAACCACTATTTTTGGCTTTACGGCTCCTGAAGCTGCAACCTACCTATTGAGTCTATGGAAAATCCCCCCTCGCATCATTGAAGCAATCTTATTGCAAAATACCCCAAATCAAACCGATTATGACGGAATGAACGCCTTAACAGCGGTTCACGTTGCCACCTGCTTAATCGAACACGCCTCGGCTCAAGATTTTCAACGCTTATTCAATATTGAACTGGATCTGGCTTATCTCGAACGACTGGGAAAAACTGATCGTTTGGCTGACTGGCAACTTTTAGCCACTAAAGTCATGACCTCTCACCTCAAAAAATAAGAGATTCATGATGAAAGAAAAATTTTCCGATAAAATTCTGTGCGTTGATGATGAAGAAAATATCCTGCATTTATTTCGTCGTACCCTGGGCCGGGAATATCAACTATTCACCGCCAATTCTGCCAGAAACGCCCTGGATTTGATTAGCCAACATCCTGATTTTGCAGTGATCTTGTCGGACTACAACATGCCGGGAATAAATGGGGTTGAATTTTTGAAATTGGCGCAACTAGCATCGCCCGAAAGTATTCAAATTATGCTCACTGGCAGCATTGAACTGGATGTCGCAATCCAAGCTATTAATGAAACCAAAGTTTTTCGTTATCTGCCTAAACCCTGTCCAATGGAGATTTTGCGTAAAGTGATAAGTGATGCGCTTGATCAATATCGTTTGTTCATTGATAAACAACGCCTAACTTTAGAGTTGGAAGAAAAAAACTGCGAACTCCTTGAAGTCAACAACACCTTATCCAAACAAAAATATCTGCTCGAACAAGAACTGGAAATGGCGAAAACCGTCTATATGAAAGTAACCGAGTACGGACATGCCAGTCCGGATGGACTCGATTACTTCATTGCAGCAAAAGAAGTTATTGGCGGTGATTTTTTGCTAACGCATGCCAGTGAGTCAAAACAAAGCTTTTACTTCATGATGGGCGATTTAACCGGTCACGGCTTGCAATCAGCGCTGGCAATATTATTAGTCGCCGAAGTGTTCGACGATCTATGTATCCGTGAGCCCGATATTGAACAGTTAGCAAAAGCGATTAACGATAAGATGTGTCGTAAACTACCCACCGGGTTATTCTGCACCGCGTTACTCGGTAAAATAAATATGCTTTCCAAGCAATTAATCAGTTGGCAGGGCGGCATGCCTGATGCTTATTTATTGAATGACCGGGGTGAAATAGTCAAGTCGCTCCATTCGAACAACCTGCCTTTAGGCATTCACGCCGCCTATGATTTTTCGCGCAGTTCGACCTGTCACGATTTAAAAGATGTGGCATCACTGTTTATCTGCAGCGACGGCGTCACTGAACAACGAAACCCTGATCAAGTCATGTTCGGCAGCGAGCGTTTAATTGAGCTCCTGCATGACACGCCGCCCGGCAAGCGCAGAATTGATCAAGCCATCCAGCAACTAAGCATTCACCGGCAAACACAACCGCAATGCGATGATATTTCGCTGTGTGAACTGCATTTTAAACGTATCATCGAAGCCCTGAAGTTGTCATGAGCACTATAGAAGAAATCAGCAGGAAAATTTTGTTCGTCGATGATGAAGCCTTGTTACTTGAAGGGATCAAACGTCAATTACGTAAAGAGTTTGATATTACGACTGCCGACAGTGGTGAGAGTGCCTTAGCGATTCTGCACAACGCCGGTCCCTTTGCAATCGTCGTCTCGGATTACAATATGCCGACAATGGATGGCATTACTTTGTTAAATACGGTACATCGCAATTATCCGCAAGTCGTATTGATTATGCTCACTGGCAGAGCCGAACTGGATCTGGCAGTTAACGCCCTACATAACGCCCATATTTCAAGATTTCTAAACAAGCCTTGTCCCAAGGAAGTTTTGATTGAAACCCTCAGCGACGGCTTGGAGCAATACCGCCTGAAAAGATCCGAGCAGTTGTTAATGCTCAAATTAGAACACGCCAATTTGCAACTTAATCAATTAAACAGCCATCTCGAAAGCCTGGTCGCACAAAAAACCCGAGCGCTCAAGCTGCAATATGATTTTGTTGCCAATATGACCCACATGACGGACACCCAGGCGATTATCAACGCCTTGGTTGAAGTGATTAAGGAATTAACCGGGATTGACCAGATTAACGTCTGGCTAAACCTGCAATTCAACGGCACGTTTAGCTGCCAATATCCCTCAGCAAGTCAGCTCCATTCGTTTACATTTGATGCTTTTACACACAGCCAACTCACCAAGCTATTCGAAACTTCGTCAGAATCAGAATGCATCGACCTTGCCGATATACCGTTAAATGAGTTTGAACAACGACTCTTTTCCGGTCCGCCGCTGATGACTATTTTGCTAAAAAGTCGGCAGGGACTATTGGGTCTGGTTAATCTGGCCAGTTCCGATCAACCCAAATTTGCAACGGAAACTCTGGCCGCACTGACCGGCATGATTGATGCTACTGTCACCAAATTACACAGCCAATGGCATCAAGAAGCCTTTGAAGAAGCTCAAGATGCGATTATCACCGCATTAGCTAAATTATCCGAATATCGTGATCCGGAAACCGGCACCCATCTATTACGCCTGAAAAAATACTGTGCGCTAATCTGTCAGTTTCTAGGTACTACCGATCAATATGCTGAGATTGTCACACCAGAATTCACTCTGGATTTGATGCGTTCCTCACCATTACATGACATCGGCAAGGTCGGGATTCCAGATGTAATTTTGAAAAAGCCGGGTCGACTGACGCCTGAAGAATTCGAAATTATGAAGACTCATGCCTCCATAGGCGGCGACACCTTACGCACCCTCTACGAACAATACCCCTCGCAAAGCTTTATAAAATGCGGTATGGAAATAGCCTATTGTCATCACGAAAAATGGAACGGGACTGGTTACCCTCAAGGCTTAAAAGGCACAGCAATTCCACTGTCCGCCCGAATATTAGCACTAGTCGATGTTTATGATGCGCTGACCAGTGTCCGCGTTTATAAAAGCAAGTTTACCCATGAACAGGCGCGCGACATTATTCTGGAAGGAATGGGAACTCATTTTGATCCGGACCTCGTCGCGGCCTTTCTTGAATTAGGCGCAGAATTTGATCAGATTGCTCAACAATTTGCGGATACGCTCTAAGAAATCACTCAAAAACACTCCTTCCGCTTTACCTCTACGCTAAACCGAGTTTCATTCCCTCAACAACTCGGATTATTTCGCTGCAAAATCTCTACCTATCCTCTGAAATCTCGCAAACATGACAACTGTGGCATATCACACATATATATTAAGGGATATAACATAGTTTTTAATATTAACCTCTAATCCCCGCCATTCAGTTGTCCTGATCAACCACGCCAACAAATCATATCCCCATCTAATTTATTAATATTAATAGCTAATTTTAAAACCATCGCACCCACTCCCACTATTGGCACATTCTCTGCAATGTTATTAAGCAAGCACAAGATGAATGTTATAACGATATCCTCAAGAGCATCTCATCTGCTGACTTGAAACACCAATATATTGTTTTATTTGAGTATCCCCGATAGTACGGTTAACTCGATAAACAGTTAAATGATTGAATAACCCTTAAAACACACATTTTGATCTTGTTCAAAGCACAAGATTGATAACAGGAGACCTACACAATGCATATGACTACCCAAACCCTTTGTAAAGCAACTTTATTAACGGGAGCCTTAACATTTGCAGCCGCCTCTCAAGCTGCTGGCTGGGTGAATGATGACAGTATTCTCGATCCAGGTACCTCAATTCAGTCGATTGCAGCCAACGCCAATAAAAACAGTTATACCGGAAATCCCGCGCTGGTTAATAATGCTTGGGGTATGCAAGGAAGCTGGTTGAGTTTTCAAGTACTTGTACCGACGACCACCATTATTTCCGCAACCTCTGCAGTCTCAAATGCACCGGGATTTACTGTTTATAGAACAGATGGCGCTTTTACCGGCAAAGGAACCGGTTCTGAAGCAACCATCAGCGGGGCCATCCATAGTTTCAACCAAGTTGGTCAAGCTGGCGCTCCGGGTATTGTCTGGGCAACCGATGATTCGGTCAAAAATTCGTTAGCAGGTAATACAACGGTTAATGGTATTGTCGAAACGCTCGGCTATGTAAACGCCTCCGGCATGGATTACACGAACCGATACGGTGGAAATGTCAATGCAGGTGCTTACGATCTCAGCATCGACAATTTATATGAAAATGGTGTCTATGGCAGCATCGGTATAGGCTATAGCGCAACTGGTGGCTTAAAATACGGTAGTTTAACGCTTCGAAACCTCGCTCCAGGTTTCTACACTATTTTCGTCGGCGGTACCAACACCAGTGGCACCGATACGCCAATTGACGTAACGGTTTCAGCACTTCCTGAATCGATCAGCGACTGCGTATTTAACTGGGAAGAAAAAACTAATCCAACTCAGTTTACGCCAGCAGGAGCGCCGTCACAAACCTTGAGCACCTATTATTATCGTTATTACAACACCACGGATACTTACTTAGGTGTATCTTCAAAAGATAACCATTTGTACAGTGCAGTCGGCACCAATGGAGCCCTTAAAGATCTTGGTGCTTTAAAAGATCTTGCTGCGACTGCAGGTTGCAAATAAAGTCTCATCACCTATTGGCAAAGTTTGTAAACTGTTTCAGTCTGGGAGTTTAATGAAATTCTGACTTTTAACTGCTTTGCCAAAGCCACTGTAAACGGCCGATATTTGCCTTGTGCAAATCATCGGCTTTTTGCGTTACTCACGATTTATAAATCATCATGGCCAAATTTACACGCCGGGTATTATTATCAAGCACTGATCGGATACTTATATCCATCGATAACATTAGAAAGTGGGATCGTATTTTGATCCGTAATGCCTTATCAACCATGCTGCTATTGAGTGCAACACTTTCAAGCGCCGATGCGCCTAAATTGGATCTGGGCCCGATGCCGATCAGTCTGAAACATTTACCGATTCCTGAAGTTCCGGGTCTACTCAATGGCCCCGATCCCATCGTCACCGATAAAGCAGCGGCAATCGCCCTAGGTAAAGCACTGTTCTGGGATGTCAATGTAGGCAGCGATGGCATGGCCTGCGCTTCCTGTCATTTTCATGCCGGCGCGGATAGTCGAAGCAAAAACCAACTTGCGCCGGGCGGTCAGTCTTCAGCTCCAACAACTAGCGCATTCGGGCTCTCACTGGTGGGCAATATGCTCAGCCCTAACCATCAATTGAGTCTTCGGGATTTTCCTTTACATCAACGCCAGAATCCGTTTGAAGAATCTTCACCGGTTATTTATGACACTACGCAAGTCGTTGGCTCCGCTGGTACCTTTGGCGGCGAATATACTGCAACTGCGCCAATGGGAAGTAGTGTCGATGAGTGCATAAGACAACCTGACACCAGCTTTCACGTTGGGCTGATCGGCACCCGCAAAGTAACGCATCGTAATGCGCCAAGCGTTATCAATACCATTTTCAATCATCGCAGTTTTTGGGATGGCCGAGCGAATAATGTTTTCAACGGCAGCAGCCCGTGGGGTGATCGCGATCCTGACGCCGGCGTGTGGGTAAAAGTAGGTCCCCACAACGTTATTAAACAGCGTCTTCATTTAATCAATGCTTCATTAGCATCATTAGCCACCGCCCCCCCGAGCAACACCTCAGAAATGAGCTGCGCACAGCGTAGTCTCAAAGAAATCGGACGTAAATTATTACCGCGCCATCCCCTTGAACATCAAAATGTCCATTGGCAGGACAGCGTTCTCGGCAAATTAAGTTTGAGCACTTCCGGAAATTTGCAAAAGGGGCTGAATACCACCTACGCCAGCTTGATTCGACAAGCATACAACTCAAAATATTGGTCATCTTCCGATCTCGGACAATTCAGCACTCCCATCGGGGAGAGAGCTTACAGCCAAATCGAAGCAAATTTTGCATTATTCTTTGGTCTCGCTATTCAACTGTATGAAAGCACCCTCATTTCCGATGAATCACCGTTCGATAACAGCGCCCGCGACGCACAATATCAACCCATCAATCTAAGCCCCGCTGAATTAAGAGGCCTGGAACAGTTTCGCGCCAACTTATGCTCTCACTGTCATCTAGGCCCCAATTTTTCCGCTGCCTCGGTCAACGCCAATGCTGCCTTATTCAAAACGCATCCTGAAGCTTTTAGCGACGCGAGTTTGACGATCAGCACAACCTACAATGTCGTTGATCGAATTCCGTTGGTGGCAAGTGAAGCCTTTTATGACACGGGCTTTGCCTCGACCGGCGTTGCCCAAGAATCAGCTGATCTCGGGCTCGGCGCTAACGATGACTTCGGCAATCCGCTTTCTTTTAGCCAGCAATACCTCCAATTTCTCGCAGGTCGTCCACAAAAAGTAGTCGATAATGAAGTATTCGAGGTACGTCCTTGCGATTTCCAGATCGAATTTGCCCTCAATTATCAACCGCCCTATTCGACCGTGAGCTTATTCACGCCGATTGATGGCGTTAAACCGCAGCTGCAATCAACCGATAATTGTCATTTACCGCCTGCAACAAGTGCATTTTTACCAACGACTGAAGCGGCATTGCGGGAATTGAATAATCCGAATAGCAAAAAAATGCTCGCCGGGGTCATGGCGAATTTTAAAATACCGTCCCTCCGCAATGTCGAACTGACCGGCCCTTATATGCATAATGGGGGTATGGCGACCCTGGATCAAGTCATCGAATTTTACACCCGTGGCGGCAACTTCGCCCATGCATCCAAACAGGTAACCCGCGTCTTTGGTCTACCAAATTTACATTTTTCCGAACAAAATCGTTCCGATTTGATTGCATTTTTGAAAACCCTGACTGATGAACGGGTCCGATATCAGCGAGCACCGTTCGATCACCCCGAAATTTACGTGCCCTACGGCCACGAAGGCGATACTTATCATGTCAACAGTTATGCGACTTATCCGGATTTCGGCAAGGACGAATTACTATTAATCCCTGCAGTAGGCGCAGAGGGTTCGAATGAGCCGCTCTTACCTTTTCAAAATTACCTGACCCCATGAACCTTAAGCTAAGTCGAGCACTACACTTCTTTATTTCAATATGATGAGCACTAACGACCTCAGAATTCTGAGCACTCCGGAACCCTCAAATGCAAAATTACGTCTAGGGCTAATCACCTTAGTGGCGGCTTCGCTGTCAAGTGTCGTGCATATTCAAGTCTGGCAGTTTTACGAACAACTTATGGCGCAAACCAAAGCCGTTATCGAAACTAAATCGCTCGAATTTGCGCTTATGCAGGCGCCGCCCCCTCCTCCAAAAATTGAGCCTCCGCCGCCACCCAAACCCGTTGAACCGATCGTTAAACCGACTCCCCCCCCGGTTAAACCGATTTTAAAACCCTTACCGAAACCGATAGCGGTTAAAAAAATTGCTCCGGTAGTAAAAGCTGAGCCAAAACCGGAACCCATCATAACAGCGCCCCCAAAAGCCCCCGAACCATCTGGTGGCGGGGGCGGTTACGGCATCGAGTCCAAAACCGCTCAAAGCAATACGGGAACTGGCGTTGGCATCACCGGCGGCGCGGGCAGCGGTTCAGGTGGCGGTGTCGGGACGGGTAAAGGAACCGGGGTCGGCAGTGGCACCGGCGCTTCGGATGTTGACTCAAAAGGTTTTAGTACCAACGTCGTCGTATTGGAGCGAATCCCGCCTGAATATCCCAAACAAGCGCTTCGCCGCGGCATTGAAGGGAAAGTCACCATTCAATTTGTGATTCGACCGGATGGGAGTGTCGATAATCCAGTCATTGTAAATGCCGAGCCAAGTGACATTTTCGAAGAAGCGGCACTGGAAGCGATTCAAAAATGGAAATTTAAACAAAAAATTGTCAATGGTGTCGCCGTTGAGCAACGCACGATCCAGACATTGGCGTTTAAATTAAAAAATCGACGTGACACTGATGAATAACCCAATACCCAAACCATTTCTTTTTTAATTATCAATTTCAAGGATTACTCATGGCAGATCTTTCTTCGGGAAACATCGTTCAACTGACCCTGCTCATCTTGATCGGATTTTCAATCATTACCTGGTCAATTATTATTTACAAAGTATGGGTGCTTTGGCGGGTAAACCATAGCAACCATGCCTATAGCACACAATTCTGGGCCTGCAAGGAATTTCAGGACGCTGAACACCTGGACTATGAGCAAAGTGTGCTAGGTAGAATCGCCAATGTCGGATTTAAATTATTAGCGAATGTCCGTGAAAACGCCTCCACCATGCTCAAACAAGGCAACCATATCGAAACGATTATGGATCGTTCGATGCGCCAACAAATTAATAAAGAACGGAAACAACTCGAAACCGGCTTAGCCTTACTCGCCAGCATCGGTAGCACCTCGCCGTTTGTCGGTTTATTTGGAACCGTGTGGGGCATTATGCATGCGTTGCAAAGCATCAGTCATGCAAAATCTGCCAGCATCGATATTGTCGCTGCGCCGATCGGTGAGGCCTTGATTGCTACCGCCATCGGTATTGCCGCAGCCATCCCGGCCGTGCTGGCTTATAACTATTTTCTGCGCAGAATTAAATTATGTCTGGCGGATTTTGAATATTTCGTTACCGACTTTCTTAATCTAGCCATTATCAATCTTTATAAATCTAATGAGGAGTAATAACGATGGCCTTTAATACCCAGTCTTCGGAAGAAGCAGAACCCATGAGTGAAATAAACGTTACACCGTTGGTCGATGTGATGTTGGTGCTATTAGTGGTTTTTATCGTTACTGCGCCATTATTGACCCAGGCGATAAAAGTGGATTTGCCTCAAACCACTAAAACCGATATTGCTCCGCTCAGTCATCTCGCCACCATCAGTATCGATATGCAAGGCAATATCAACCTGAATGAAACCCCGCAATCCCTTGAAACATTGGAAGAAGCGCTGCGCACCCTCAAAAAGAATGATGAGGAACTCACCGTGCAATTCCACGGCGATGCCAATGTGCTTTACGGCAAATTAGCCAAAGCCATGGCGGTCGTCCATAAAGCAGGTATTGGCAAATTAGCCTTTATCACCAAGGAAGAATCATAATGCGTCGCTCTATTAGCTTTACCCTTGAAAAATCGTTGCCTGGGGCTCGGATATGAATACAAAAATTCCATTTACCCTAAGTCTATTGGCTACCATGCTTTATTCATTCGGCTACGCCAATGCTGCCGATGGAAAAAAACCATCGGATTCACAAGCCTTGATTCTTGAAGAAATCACCGTTACCGGCGAAAAACCCGAAGTAATTGTTCCGGATAAAATTAAGTCTAAAGAAATTACCCGTAAACAGGCGCAAGTTTCCGATACCGCAAAATTATTAGAAGATACCGCTGGCGTGACTCTTCAAGCAGGAGGCGGAGTCTCATCATTACCGATTATTCATGGCTTAAACGATACCCGCGTCAAAATTGATGTGAATGGCATGACCGTCAATTCAATATGTCCCAATCATATGAATCCGGCGCTATCGTATATTGATCGTAGCAATATTGGCAGTATCACTATTTTGAAAGGCCTGACCCCGGTCAGCATGGGCGGCGACAGTATTGGCGGCACGATATCCGTTCAATCTTCCGCACCGGTTTTTGCCGAACCTGGCAAAGATATCCTATTGACGGGTAAGGCATCATCATTCTATCGCAGTAATGGCGATGCTTTTGGCGGCAATATTGCCGTAGGGATGGCTAATGAATATGCCAGAGTGGATTACAGCGCTTCGGATACCCAAAGTAGCAATTACAAAGACGCTAATGGTACGACGATTCAATCAAGCTCTTATGAAAACCAAAACCATGCGATGGCACTCTCATTCAAAGTCGATGAGCATTTATTGGAAATCAAAGGCGGCCAACAGCATATCCCTTTTCAAGGATTCCCAACGGCGCGCATGGATTTGACCAATAATGACAGTATTTTTGGGAACGTACACTATAAAGGCGAATTTGCTTGGGGAAGTCTCGACACCAAACTTTATCTGGAGAACACCAGCCATACCATGGACTACGGTTCCGACCGTAATTCGCCCGAGCCTATGCCTATGGAAACACGCGGTAGAAATCATGGCTACAAAGTGCAAGTGGAATTGCCCTTTAGAGAACAGGACACCATCCGCATTGGCAATGAATTTCACAGCAGCTTAATCAACGATTTTTGGCCGGCCACGTCCTCATTGCCAAGTATGATGGGGCCCAACACCTACCTGAATCTCAATAACGCCACCCGCGACCGTGTCGGTACTTTTGCCGAATGGGAGTCATATTGGTCGACAGAATGGAAAGGAATGCTGGGTTTACGGTATGACCATACGATGACCGATACTGGAAATGTTCAAGGTTACAACAACGTAACGGCTGATTTTGGTCAGGCGAACGCTTTTAACGCGCTCAACAATGAACGGAACTTCGATACCTTTGATTTGACGGCGTTAATGCAGTATATGCCAAACTCCTGGAGTGAATATGATTTTGGCTACGCACGCAAGAACCGTGCGCCTTCATTACATGAACTGTATCCTTGGAGTACCAGTCCTATGCCGATGACCATGATCGGCTGGTTCGGTGACGGCAATGGTTATACCGGTAACATGAAGTTAAAACCGGAAACGGCGCACAACCTTACCTTTACCGCAAATTTCTTCGATCCAAAAGCTGAAACGTGGAGTCTCCAATTAACTCCCTACTTTAGCTATGTTGAAAATTACATAGATGTTGACCGCTGTGCATCTTGCAAACAACCCGGAAACGGCTTCTATTACTTGAGTTTTGCTAATCATGATGCTGTTTTATGGGGCGTCGATGTCACCGGCAAAGCTGACTTGTATACCGACAAACATTATGGTGAGTTTTCAACCCACACCATCATGAGTTATGTCAATGGCCAACGTACCGACGGTGTTAATTTGTATCACATGATGCCGTTCAACTTAAAACTTAGCTTGGATCATCAATTGAAGGGTTGGAAAAACACCTTTGAACTACAGTTTGTCGATTCTAAAGATCAGGTGCAGTCAGTTAGAAACGAGTTAACAACCTCTTCCTACATGCTAGTAAACATGAAGACCGGCTACGAGTGGAAAAACGTAAGCATCGATGTGGGCATAGATAACCTGCTCGACAAACAATATTATTACCCGCTCTCAGGCGTGTATATTGGCGACCAAAATGCGATGACGCTCATTTCATCTCGTCCCAACAATCAAAATCTGGCGGGAATGGGAAGATCGGTCTATGTAGGCTTGTCCGTAAACTACTAAAAAACTACGGCAAGCAACATTTAGCATAAAAGCGATTAAACCTGCCATTTTATATTTAAAAGTACAAAACTGAGGAATACTCACATGAAAAAATTACTATTTTTTGCCGCATTATCGATGCTGCTTACCGATATCCATATCGCGCAAGCGGGGATCGTTCGTTATAACGTTTCGGTCATCTTTTTAGATGACACCAAATTCACCGGAACGTTTGATTACGATGCAGCGACCCAGCAAGTTACCAATCTTCAAGGAAAATTAGACGACACCTTGATGGGTAATATAGAACCGCTTAATTATCAGATTCCTTCGCCATCGTCGCAAAGCGATGGCAAAGGCGGCATTAATGCAACCGTCTATGAATTAAATACTTCTGCAATTGCCACTAATCCTCCTATCAATAACAACGCTTACGTCACGATTAATTTTAACGCACAAGATCCAACACTGGGTGCGACCGATATGAATCAATTAGCCTATATGGATTGCTCTCCTGGGGGATTGATGGGACAAACCTGTATGTACCATTTATCCTGGCATAACCCGGTATTTCCAATGGCTGGAGGGCATGGTGTGTTATCACAAACAATCACTTTAGCAGATTCCTCTTCCAGCGGCCAATCATCAAGTTCCGATTGTTTATTCAATTGGGCCGAAAGAAATTATACGCAATTTCTATCGCCTGTCGGTAGTGTGTCGCAAACGATGTTTTCATATTATTTCCGTTTTTACAAAAATACCAACAGCTATCTTGGTATATCTTCTGTTGATAACCAAGTTTATTTTATGGGGCCGAACGGCAATATGGTAGGTTTGGGTGCATTATCCAATTGGTTAAGCACTGCGGGATGTTAAAAAACTGATCTGCATTCGGGCGAATTTTCGCTCGGATGCAGATAATCTGCGGAAGTTTATCCGAAACCCCAGGTCAAAAAAAAACCCTGAAGAGGGAGACCTCGACAGGGTTAATTTAATTAAGAGCTTGGCAATTCCCTACTTTCACATGACAACCTGTCACACTATCATCGGCGCTAAGAGGTTTCACTTCCGAGTTCGGGATGGGATCGGGTGGT
>CANNNV010000005.1 GCA_947506155.1 Methylococcaceae bacterium | reverse complement strand
GCGTGATCCGATCCTTTTAGAGCAGCGAACTAAGGAAGCATTCGCTGGTAAGTCTTAACGACCCATTGTAATCGTAGCACTGTGTTAGCGCTTAGTCTGGTCAACCTAGCTTTTACAAGCTCCGTCCTTCAGGGCGGGGTGATTGACAACCGTCGGTAAGATAGAGATATGTACTTTTTCAAACAATAAGTGTTATTACTCAGTGCCAGACCAATGTTTCATATTCTGTTTTTGACTACTGAGTAGTTATAACATTAGCTGGTATAGTATCCAAACCATCACTCTTGATTAATATAAATAGCTATGACTCACGAACTTTTATTATTACGCCATGCTAAGTCAGATTGGTCTGTTGATATGGATGATTTTTCTCGTCCATTAAAAAAACGCGGTCGGCGTGCGGCCAAGCAAATAGGTCGCTGGCTACATGAACAGCATTTGACTCCCAATACCATACTCAGTTCCCCGGCAGTAAGAGCCTTGGCAACTGCGCAGCGAGTTTGCAAACAACTGAATATAGACGAGTCATCTATAATCTGTGATCCGCGACTTTATGAGGCTGATGCGCTGACTTTGCTTGAGGTATTAAAAATCAGTTGTGATACAAAGCGAGTGCTGTTGATTGGGCATAACCCCGGCTTGGAAAACTTGTTGTTAAAATTAATCACTCATTCAGTGCCGCTATCGATTAATGGAAAATGCTTACCTACCGCCGCCTTAGCCCAACTCACTTTTGAAGGTGACTGGGCAGAACTAACGCCAGGCTGCGCCACATTAGTTACGCTAATTCGCCCAGACAGTTTTCCTGGGTAAAGTCACCTGCAAAATAAAAACCGCTGTAGCATCAGTGATCATGAAGCGGCAACTTTAACAAAGTAGGTGGTATTTTTTGCGAATGACCCAATTACAAAAATAAGCAAAATACATCATGTTACGACTCTTTAATATCGACAAGGGCCGACTCAAAGAACAGGCACCGCCTAAAGATCAGCTCAAACTGGCAGTTGCTAAGGCCTCTTGGATAGATGCTCATGATCCCAGCGACCATGAGCGCGCTCAACTGCAAGCATTTCTACGCACTACACTACCGGAATCGGATGATGTAGAAGAAATAGAGTCTTCAGCGCGTTACTTTACTGATAACACTGGCGTTCATGTGCGCTCCTTGTTTCTTGCCCAAAGCGAAGGAAGGCACAGCACTGCGACTGTCGCCTTTATTTTGCAAAATGATCGCTTAATTACCCTGCGCGAAGGCGCATTGGCTGATTTTCGTCTGTTACGGATGCGCGCCCGGCGTGGGCAGGTGGAGGCTCACTCCCCACAGGAATTGCTGGTCATTATATTTGAGCAAAAAGTGGAAAATCTTGCCGATGCGTTGGAAGACATTCATCGTAAACTCGAAGATGTCAGCTATCTGGTACTGGAAGAAATAGACTCCGACCTTGAAAATGCTATTGATCAACTGGCCAAACTGGAAGACAGCAATGGCAAGATTCGGTTATGTTTAATGGATACTCAACGTTCGATATCTTTTTTGCAACGGCATTTGCGCCATCACCCTGAATTACAAGAAACGGCGAGGGAGATCATGCGCGACGTGGAGACTTTGATGTCGCATACCACGTTTTTATTCGATAAAATCAATTTCCTGATGGACTCAACCCAAGGCTTTATCAACATTGCTCAAAATAAAATTATTAAAATATTTTCCATTGCTGCGGTGGTATTTTTACCTCCTACTCTGGTAGCCAGCATTTATGGAATGAATTTCCAATACATGCCGGAACTCAATTTACAACTGGGTTATCCCGGCGCGCTGGGTTTAATGCTGTTGGCTGGAATTTCGCCTTACTGGTTTTTTAAACGCAAAGGCTGGTTATAGCACCGCTCAGGCATTAATCTACCTAACCTGTCAACAACTCCAGCATCGAGACCTCATGCGTACGCCACACAGTTCAGATACTTTCAATCAAATACACATTGACGTTGCACGCAATGCAACCGATGATTTTAACTTGTTTCACGATAGAAACAGGTGGCTACGCATCAATCACAATCCATTCCAGGGTCCGATTGCACTGGGCTTTCAACTGGAATCACTGATAGAACATAAAATTTTTCTTTATCGCCAGTTAAACAATGAACATGCGCTGATTAGCGACAACAACCTACGCTTTAGCAACTACCAATTTTCATTTGTTAACGCGGTAAAACCGGGACAAGTTGTATCGATCGATATAAAAACGTCGCAACTTAAAGACGAGCCGGAGACAATACTGAGCAACAGAATTGCCGTTAAAGCCGGTGGCGTTCTGGCCTTGTTAGGTTATAAAAAGGAATCCAAGTTTGCATTGTTTCTGCCTAATCCGGTCATTCCCCAGTTTGGTGCCCTCAATCAGCATCCAGACCGGTCGTTTATTTCCGGTAGCAATTTTTTTCTGAAACGGAAATTCATCAGCAGCAGTAATGCCAAGAATTTTTTGTGCGGCTCTCTGGTCGATCAGGATGCTTTTTTTGACCCGTTTAAAAATAAAGCAGTTTTTCCCGAAATATTTCCATGCAGCTTGATCTCCAGTGCTTTGCTGGAAAAAGCGGTGATAGAAAAGCATGATTTTGAACGTAATCCGCTGGTGTATATGTCACATAAAATCAGCATTGACCGCAGCTATCTGGCCCAGCTAAAATCAGGCGATGCGCTGTATATACTGATCAAGCAAATACCCGCTGAATCGAAAAAAGAAGGTATAGGCCATGCCATAAATTCACCCTATCACTATGAATGTTATGGGCTGATGGAAGATAAAACTATACTCTATCGGGCGCTGATTTCTCTGGCTCCGTTAGAGCAAATACTGAACTCGCTGAAGCAATAAATTATGCACGAATTAAAATATTTAACTGGCTATGCTGAAAATATAACCAACCCGGTACGAGATCTGATCAGTAACGACAAGCTTGGCGAAACATTATTGAAACGATATCCGCTAGCCCATACCATCAGGACGGACAAGGCGCTTTATACCTATACGGTTGACCTGAAAAATGCGTTGCTGAAACAATCTCAGCCACTGAGCAAGGTGATTTATGATGACAAAATTAAAGACTTGCATCATGCTCTGGGCTTGCATACGTTTATTTCCAGAGTTCAGGGTGGAAAAAACAAGGCAAAAAATGAAATTCGGGTCGCCTCATTATTTAAAAACGTACCACTGGCTTTTTTGAGAATGATCGTCGTGCATGAACTGGCGCATTTAAAGGAAAAAGAACACAACAAGGCCTTTTACCAGCTGTGTCAGCATATGGAACCTCATTATCACCAGTTTGAACTGGATATGAGACTGTATCTGACTCATCTGGATTTATTCGGTAAACTTTATTAAAATCTTATATCAAAATAACCACTTATGGCCGACGTACAAGCCCCAACTGTTTTAAATCCAAGCGTATTGATTCCGGTCAATCCCGCCATTGAAAATTATCTGCACGGCTTACTGAGGCGCACAGATCATGCAGTGCTCAGCGACATGGAAGCGCTGGCACAAAAAAACAACTTCCCTATCATAGGTCGCCTGGTAGGTGTTTTTCTTGAAACCCAGGCCAGGATGATCAACGCTGAACGCGTGTTTGAATTTGGTAGTGGTTATGGTTATTCAGCGTACTGGTTTGCTAAGGCTGTAGGCGCAACAGGTCAAGTGATTTGCACCGATGCCGATTTTCTAAATCAGCAGCAAGCCCAGCGTTATCTAACAGCTGCAAACTTATGGGATAGAGTTGATTTTCAGGCCGGCATGGCTCAGGATATTTTTGCTCAGACTGAAGGGCTGTTTGATATTTGCTACAATGACGTCGATAAAGGCGATTATCCTGCGGTGTGGGCTATGGCAAAAGACCGGATACGTCCCGGCGGACTTTATATTGCCGATAATGTACTTTGGCGGGGCCGGGTAGCGGTAAAAAAACCTGCTGATATTTTTCCCGGCTGGACGGAGGCGATTATTGAACACAACGAACTTATTTTTAATGATCCTGATTTTGACGCTTTTATCAATCCGATTCGTGATGGTGTGATCGTCGCAAGAAAGAAGACTAGGTAAATAGCGGCTTGTCGATCCAGCCCTGCGTTAACATCAAAATCAGTTATTGAAGCTTAAAAACAGCTACCATAATCCAGTAGTAACTCATCACAGCCAAAAAATATTCTCGGATAGTCTATGCGTATCAATAACTTCAATCCGTATTCAAAAAAAACACTGATCGTCAACAATCGAGCACAGGCGGCCCAGACGCTTAATTTGGTATTCGCTGAACATTGCCAAACAGCAGTTGTCCACCAGATTATCGGCAGTAACAGCATTAAATGCACATCATCCCAACTAGATACCGTGAGCATTCCGCTTTTTACCAGGGTATCTGCTGCATACAAACAAACATTCAGGATGAGGAAAAAAGGCCAGAATACCCATTTGAGCGCTACACGACCATTCCATGCAGAAAGCAAATAGTTGTCAGAAGACGATTGCTGCCGGCTTTTGCCAAGAAATAATGAACTTATAAAAAGGGCCACAAACAAGCCGATAAAAATAATCAGTAAATCTAATGGACTGGCTAAAGCAATATGAGTAAAAAATAAGGGTAGTGAATATATGAACATGGGAGTATGTTAAAAAGTGATCGTACTTTGCAGTGGCTATCATCACGTTAAATTTCTCGAAAGTCTAGCTCTGCAATTAAAAACGCCATCGTCTCGGAACAGATAAAGTCTGTCACCGTTCGATTAACCCCCGCAATAACTAGGAACAGTAATGAGTGAATTTTTCCATGAAGGTAGCCGCAAGCTGCAAGACCGTTTTGAAACCCGACCCATGGCCGACCGTCTCGTCGAGGCGATAGTTAGCGATCAAATTAGTCCGGAAGATAAGGCGTTTATCGAAGAACAAAACATGTTTTTTTTCGCTACCGTTGATGAAGAAGGTCGGCCTAGCTGTTCCTATAAAGGCGGCAGCGTTGGCTTGGTCAAAGTTATTGATGCACAGACTGTAGCTTTTCCACTCTACGATGGTAGCGGCATGTATTTATCGGCTGGTAATGTATTGGTTAATCCGCATGTCAGCCTGTTGTTTGTCGATTTTCAACGCCAAGCACGTCTTCGCTTCAGTGGCAGCGCCTTCATACAAAACAACGATGACTTACTGAATCATTGGCCCGAAGCCCAACTGGTGCTGCGGGTAAAATTGCGGGAAATGTTTCCTAACTGCCCGCGTTATATCCACAAAATGACTTTAGTCGAAGAGTCGGCTTTCATTCCTAAACATCATTGCGAAACACCAGCCCCGGCCTGGAAACGCCTGGAAGTTGTAGCCGACGTACTACCAGTCCGCGATGCGCATTTGGCCGGTAACGAACAAGACGCCGCAGCAGCATTAAACCGCAACTAGATCAAATTCGCATTCATCGTCTGAATGGTAAGCCGGGTGTACGTTTCAACACATGCCAGATCGACCGTAGATTAGACTCGGGTTCAAGCAAAACAAAGGTGATAACTATTTCTTCAATGGCGGCAGCGATGCAAATCACCGCTGCCACTCGAAACGGCCACACCGAACCACCCAAAAACAGCACATACAAAGTCAAACCCATGGCGCCAGCGGCAATTTTGACTCCCCAAGTATGATAACTGGTGAAGCAACCGAACTTAAAAAAACCAGCAACAGCCGGCAATAGGCAACTGGCGACAATCAAGCCGATATAAAACAGTTCTCGGCTGACCATCTCAGGCCACATCCACCAACAACAGATGACGATAGTCAGATAAGTAACAACATCGGCCCAACTGTCAAGGATCGCACCAAACGGAGTAACCTGTCCGGTCAAGCGGGCGACCATGCCATCGAGTACGTCGGTGACAAAGGTAATTGCCAACAACTCCATAAAGGCAACTGGATAGTTGTGCCAGGCTAGCCACAGCAATACCGGTGCGGCAATAAAACGAAACCCGGTCAACGCATTAGGCAAGCTTAATTTCGATGGTAGGCTGTTCATGAGCTAAACGAGGCGATCAAGGGCGAGTGGTCTGACAGTCTATGCCATGGTGCGTCCGTCAGTCGCTTACATGATACTGGATTTAAGCCACGATAATAAATGCGATCCATCGGTAAAAAAGGTAACCAGGATGGGAAACTATTGGCATAGCATCCGTGAGTGACACGAAAAATTTCTTGCAAACCTAGATGCTCATGAAAGAAGCGTTCGGCCTGCCCCAGCCAGTCGTTAAAGTCACCCGCTATAATCAGTGGTGCATCGTGTGGCACATGGCTATCGATACGCGCACATAATTTTCTTATTTGTAATCGACGCTCCTTGCCACTCAATCCGAAATGTATGCACACAATATGCAAGTCTTGGCTTTGTGGCACGCGAATAACACCGTGCAATAAACTGCGACTGGCCCATGGGAAAGGTGATACGTTAATATTCTCCCAGCGTTCGAACGGATGCTTGCTTAAGATTGCATTGCCGTGATGGCCGATTTTGTAAACAGCATTTTTGCCATAGGCCTGAAAAGGCCAGATATTTTCAGCAAGAAATTCAAGTGGGGACAAATCCGGCCAGTCAGCAATTTTTCTTTGATGACGCAGGTGCTCGCCCTGCATTTCCTGCAAAAACATTACATCAGCATCAGCAGCTATTAGTGCATCTCGAATCTGATGCAAGACAAAACGCCGATTGCCGACATTAAAGCCTTTATGGATGTTGTAAGTTAATATTCTTAGCATACGTTTTCAGCCTAGAAATTGCCTCTTGACGGAGAATCCGAAAAACACCTGCATTTTACAGTCAATAAGGCCGCTTTCGAATATGCAGTCGATAAAGTAGTGGCGAAAACCATTCCTCAATCAAAAAGAAAATCCCCACTATAAGCATAATATCAACCAGATCCAGTGCTAGTGGTTCTTTTAATACTAAGATTGGCAACAGGGATTCGGGCACCGTATCAAGACCTCGTGCCCGACTACTTTCAGCACAACCAATTCGACGCTTGATAAAGCTTGCCAGTAAATCTCCGGTCATCGCCAGGACTCCAAATAATGCCCCGATCACCGGATTTATGCCCATTAATAGGGTTGCCAGACTTGTAAACAATATCGCTGAACACAAACCCCGCCAAGTTTTGGTGCCGCCAAACAAACGGCGCCCGTCACGCAGCATTAATTGATGGTCTACCGGCCAGATCCAGTTTTTTCCCAGTATTTTATTGCTTAGCACCGGTGCGCCGTTGGCAACAACAAGCAAGCCAATAGCCTGAATTATAAAATACAAATAAACAAATAATGCAGTCATGTTGAAAACCTGCTTTTGGTTGTGTATTAATTATTTGTGCATCTCCGCTATTAAAACGGCCATCGCCTAAGGCCACCATCGTTAGACCACCCGCCGTGTCCATTTGGTGGACTAACGCCAATGATAAGAAAAACCATTAAACTGGTCAACAGAGCAGTCGACAACGTTAAGTTCAACATTACTACAACCACTATTCCACTCGCTAATCCGGCTAGGATACCCGCCATTACCCTACCCATTGTCGCAGACAATCCAAATCCGGCAATTAATCCCCCGAATAAAACACATATAACTAAACGTTCATGCTGCGTATTATTAACACTTTTTGCCGGTAAAGCTTCACCTTCAATCAACTTCATCAATTGTGTAATTCCAGCCTCAATAGCCCCAGCATAGTCGCCTTTTTCTAAATACGGGGTAATAATTTCAGAAATTATCCGCTGGACAACCGCCTCTGGAATAATATCTTTTAGGCCATAGCCAACTTTTAAATATAGATGTTGGTTGTCTTTAGCCAAGATCAAAATAACACCCTCATCAATACCTTTACGATTGATTTGCGATAAATCGGCAACCTCTGTGGCAAATTCGCCCATGTCTTTGGTACCGGTAGTCGGAACAATTAACACCACAATCTGGTTGCCATTTTTTGCCTCAAAGTCAGCCAGCTTATTTTCTAAGGCTACAGACTGTTCCACACTCAGCGTAGCAGTTAAATCAGTGACCAGATTTGATAATTTGGGAACAACTACCGCCATCGCCATCATTGACAGTAATAGCAAAAAGAATCCGAATCTGTAGCGAGATGCAAACTTCAGCTGTTTAAACATATCAATCCCGGTTCAATCAAAAAAAAACACGAAGCCCATAAGTTCTATGGTCTTCGTGTCTTCGTGGTGTTGTGTCAAACAATCCGGTTTAAAAGTTAAACCACCCGGAACCGAATGACGTAGCAAAGACTAAACTGACGATGGTCATCAGCTTGATTAGAATGTTTAAAGACGGACCGCTGGTGTCTTTAAACGGATCGCCGACTGTATCACCGACTACTGCGGCTTTGTGGGAGTCAGAACCTTTACCACCATACTGCCCTGTTTCTATCCATTTTTTCGCATTGTCCCAGGCGCCGCCAGCATTTGCCATCATTACTGCCAGCAAAAATCCGGAAGACATGGTGCCTACCAGCATACCGGCCAACGCTTCCTTACCCAAAACATGTCCGATAACTATTGGCACAACCACCGCCAACGCGCCAGGCAAGATCATTTCACGCAACGCGCTTTCGGTGCTAATGCCGACACAGGCCGCGTAATCAGGCTTGCCTGTACCTTCCATCAAGCCGGGAATTTCACGAAACTGCCGACGCACTTCAACCACAATCTGATGAGCCGCTTTACCGACGGCCATCATGGTCAACGCCGAGAATAAATAAGGCATCATCGCGCCAATCAGGATACCCGGTAACATGGTAGGGCCGAGGATATTCAAATTGTCGATTTTTGCCGCAGTGACATAAGCCGCCAATAAAGCCAGCGCCGTTAACACGGCCGAACCGATGGCAAAGCCTTTGCCGGTTGCAGCCGTAGTATTGCCCAAGCTATCTAACGCATCGGTGCGCTGACGCACTTCATGGGGCAGATGACTCATTTCCGCAATACCGCCAGCATTATCGGCAACAGGACCATAAGCATCAGTCGCCAAGGTAACGCCCAAGGTGCTTAACATGCCGACACCGGCCAGCGCTACCGCATAAAGACCTGCAGCCATACTGCCATCGGCTTTATGGCCTAGCCAGATACTTAACAAAATCGCCACAGAAACAATCAATACCGGAAATACCGTACTCATCATACCGACCGCCAAGCCTTGAATAATGGTGGTGGCCGCACCTGTTTGCGTAGCGTGAGCAATGCCTTGAGTAGGCTTTTCTGTATAGGCTGTGTAATATTCTGTGACATAGGCAATCGCGTTACCAGCGACTAAGCCAACCAGAATCACCAACCAATAATTAAAACTGACACCGGACAACAATACGGCGATCAAAGATAAGCTCAAAATGACGGCTGAAGCACCCCAGACGGAATAGCGCAAGGCTTTTAACAAATCATCCAGACTGGCGTTTTCGTCAATCTTGATAATATATTTTCCGATAAAGCCAAGAACACGGGCCATTATCGAACCATCAGAAATCGCGGCATGTTTAATTTCCTTGCCGGTCACCATATAAATGCCAAAAAGGCTGGCAATAATGCCCACCGCAGCCACCAGAAAAGGCAGTCCGATAAAAGCCGGCGATTTTGCACCCAAGGCTGCACCCAAGGTTGCCGCCGCAATAATCGAACCGCTGTAACTTTCAAATAAATCAGCACCCATACCAGCAACATCACCGACATTATCGCCGACATTATCGGCTATCACCGCAGGATTGCGTGGGTCATCTTCGGGTATGCCTTGTTCGACCTTGCCGACCAGATCAGCGCCGACATCAGCCGCTTTGGTATAAATACCGCCACCAACTCGGGCAAACAGTGCAATACTGCTGGCACCAAAACCGAAACCGGTAATATAAGTCAGTTGATTCGGATTGCCGTTAAACACCAGAAACAACACCGTCATGCCGATCAGACTGAAACTGACCACCGCCATGCCCATAATAGAACCGCTGCCAAACGCAACGCGCAAGCCTTCATGCAAATTACGCCCCGCCGCAGCGGCGGTTCTGACATTGGCGCGAACTGCCACATACATCCCCAAATAGCCCGCGCTTGCCGAAGCAATCGCCCCGATCACAAAACATAAGGCGGTCTGCCATTGTAAAAATGTCGAAATAACGGCTGCGACAATCACGACAAAAATCGCTATGACGCGATATTCGCGCGATAAAAAAGCTGTCGAGCCTTCTTGAATAGCCGTAGCTATAGCTTGCATGACTTCATTGCCAGGATCATAGCTAAGTATTCGGCGTAATTCCCAGATAACGAAAGCGACTCCTACTAGGCCCATTAATAACGCGATGACAACAGATGCAGATGTTGGAAACATCATAATTTCCTCTCCTCGTTGGTTGATTTGACGTGAGTTTACTACGTTCTTTTTTTATTATTTTTTAGCTGACACATTACTACAGCCTCAACTATTAGAAGCAACATTTACGCAAGACGCAACTTTTTAAGTTTGGCGCAGGCGTTACCCCCACCCATATCTGGGATTATTTTTAATTCCAGTGCCTTTAATTGCTCAAGCCTGACCTCATAATGTTCGATTTCTTGGGTGGTATTAGGCGGACTAAAGTGATATTGCTGACGCAAAATTTCTCGATAAGAATTTTCTTTATCCATTAGCCAAAGTAATACAAATTCCTGGGTACGTGACTGTTGCGCTTCATCGAACACCAGCATAATATGTTCGATGGTTCTGGGTTGATCGAATACGACACGGATTATTTGTTCGCCAGAACTTGCCGCCTGCCATCCGGTATCTGCTGTTAATAACAAAGCTGACTCGACCGGATATTCTGGACACTCCGAGGTAAACTCTATTTGAGCAAGATGCTCCAGATCCAAAAAATCCAGATCAATAGCGGAAATAGGTTCATCAGTTTGATGGATTATTGTTTTACGCATGCTTGATAGCCTCACTTTTAGATAAATAATTTTGTCCAACGAAGGTGCGTGAAAACAGGGCGAATGAATTCGCCCCTACAGACGGTCACTCAATCAATATCCTTGATCAGCTCCATCATGTCTTCAACCGACATCTTGCCGCTTACTTCGCCGCCTTCGAGCAGACTATTGGCCAAGTCACGTTTTTGTTTGTGCAACTCGACAATTTTGTCTTCAATGGTGTCTTTAGCAACTAGGCGATAAATCGTGACCGGGCGTTTTTGCCCCATACGATGGGCGCGATCGGAAGCTTGATCTTCAACCGCCGGATTCCACCAAGGGTCCATGTGGATTACATAGTCGGCGGCGGTCAAGTTCAAACCGGTGCCGCCCGCTTTCAGGCTGATCAAAAACAAATCGCCGTTACCCGCCTGAAAGGAATTCATGGCTTTTTTGCGCTGTGGAACCGGCGTCGAACCGTCCAGATAATGATAGCTAATGCCTTTTTTGTCCAGCAACTCGCGTATCAGCGTTAAATGCCCGACAAATTGGCTAAAAACCAGTGCTTTGTGACGGTTTTCCAGCAATTCATCCACCAGTTCTTCGAAAGCCGCCAGCTTGGAACTGCTCACGGTGCTTGCTTCCATCACCAGACGCGGGTTGCAACAGGCACGACGTAATTTCATGATTTCTGCCAGAACCTTCAACTGCTGATGTCCGGCTTGGCCGGTAGGCTCCATCATGGTCTGCATTGCGTTACGCCGCAGCGCTTCATAGATAGCACGCTCTTCGGGACTTAATTCGACATGCAGAGTCACTTCGGTACGCGAAGGCAGCTCGGTTAATACATCATTTTTAAGCCGGCGCAAAATAAATGGCCGCAATAATTTCCTCAGCCGTTGCTGTACGCCTGCATCCTGTTCATTTTCAATCGCCTGGGCATAACGCTCGTTGAATTTCTTCAAACTCCCCAGCAAGCCCGGGTTAATAAAATTAAACAGGTTCCAAAGTTCGCCCAGATGGTTTTCTATCGGCGTACCGGTGGTGATTAGTTTAAAATCGGCTTGCAAGGCCATCGCGGCTTTGGAGCGTTTGGTCAGCGGATTTTTAATGGCCTGCGCCTCATCCGCAACCAGGGTTTGCCAGTTTTTTTGCGCCAGGCGCTCGCCTTCAGTTTGCAACAAACCATAACTGCACACGATCAAATCGAAAGGCCCAGCGGCATCGAGCATAGTCTGCCGATCACCACTGCCAAATTGCTGCACAGTCAGTGTCGGCGCAAAACGCTGACATTCTTCCAGCCAGTTAATGCACACCGAAGTCGGCGCCAAAATCAGCGTAGGTCCGTCCGGAGCACGGGATAAAATCAGGGCCAGTGCCTGCACGGTTTTGCCAAGTCCCATGTCATCGGCCAGACAGGCACCTGCTCCCCAATGCGCCAGCCTCGACATCCATTGATAACCTTCCAATTGATAATCGCGCAATTCGCCTTGCAGGGTTGACGGCAGCTGTGGATTTAATTCGCCGGTTTCGTTAAGCCGACGTAACTGATCCTGCCAGGGTTTACTGGCACTAATGTTCATGCCGCTGGTTATTTCATCCAGAGCCTGCGCGGCCAATGGATGAAAACGTACTTTGTCTTTTTGCACGTCGCCCAAACCAGATAAATCATCCAGACGCTTACGTAATTCTTGAGTTAACGCGATAATCTGCCCGTCTTCAAGTTTTAAAAAACGGCCAGATGAGCTGTTTAACAGCAGCATCAAATGCTGCATATCCAGCACTTCCTGCTCATCAATCTGTAAACTACCTTCGACGCTGAACCAGTCTTTTTCCTTGCGTACCGAAAACTGCACTTGAGCTAAACCGGCCTCGCGACTGATCTGAATCTTTTTACCTTTGGGCCATTCCAGCACCGCAAAATCGCCCAAAGCCTGCAAATGCAACAAGGCTTCCAGGGCCATTTCGGAATCATCCAGCAACCATTTGGCGTCTTTTTCAGCGTAAAGTTCCGGGCACTCAGCCAGCACTTGTTTTAGTTGCTTTTTTTCGAGCTTGAAATCACGGGTGGTTTGCAACTGCTTGCCGTCAATTTCTGCCAACACTGTTGTTCCTCCCGCACCGGGTTTATAAAGCGGCCCGCCGCCTGCAAACGGTTGCACGAAAAACTCTATCTGTATGCCTTGGCCGATCGGTTGCAAATGCACATGCAGGCGACTGTCAGCAACTACACTTTGCGCATGACTGGAAGTGCCGCCGATATCAGATTGCACTGTCAACATTGACGCGACCGAGGCGATAGAATCAATCACCTGCTGACGCGCCGAGGCCGGTACGGTCAAGCCTTTTTTACCCAGAATCTCAGCCACCTGACGATGTGATTCGTTAATCTTGTAAACGAGCAAACCGTTGCTCGCGGTTCTTTGGGCAATGACTTTCTGTCCAGTAATGGGCGGAATCAAAGAAATATGCAGATTCGCTTGCTGTTCTTTAACCAGCAACTGAGGTTCGGCGACGCTGATTTCTACCGGAGAATCCTGGTTAGGCCAATAAATATGCGGATGTCCGACCGCGCTCAAAATCGCCTCGTCCGACAAGCTGAACACCTCTTTACTGGAATAGCCCCAGTAATCGCTTTCCTTGTCCATCTGAACCTGGGCACAAATACGCCGATCCTGCTCAGACAAATAATCAAACTCGGACAAATTATGGTACAGGCGCTTTAACGAAATAGGACGACCTTTACTCCAGCGGCCGCTTTTACCCAGCTTTTGCTCTTTTGGCTCCAACACAGCCTGATTCAGCACCAGGGTTAATATCCAGATCATCCGAGTTTGCTGATCAGTCGAGCTTGTTAAAGGCCCATCTTTCAAGTGCGTTAACGCATCCAAAGCTCTTTGCCATTTTGATGCTTGCGGCAATAAATCGAGAATTTCAGTAAACGGTGACGCTGTATATTGCTGCGCTATAGGTTCACAAGCCCAGGTCTGGTTTTTATAATCCAGACGCTGCAACAGGCCCGAGCTAACCGCTGCATACCAGACAAAATTGTATTGCTGCGCTCGCTCACAAAACTTAGCCAGCCCCGCCAGATAGCCTTTATTCGCAGCCGTCATTTCATCAAGCTCACCTATCCAGTACAGCAACAGGGCCTGAAATAAACGCTCATAAGCAAAATCATTACTTTTGAACAAATAATGGCTGTGCTCTGCCGTCAGCTTGCCTTGATAAATATCAACCGCATCCAGTAGGATTAAATTGAGCAAATAAAACGCATCTTGCTGGCCATGCTTAATCGTGAGTTGGGTGTTTTGTTTAAGTAAAGTCAGATTATTGAAATTACGCGTACGCAATAAGGCCAGACTAAAAAAACAACCGTACAAGCCCTGAATGCTGATATTACGTTTGCCGGTTTCTTTTTTAAGCGCTTTAAGTGCAGCAGTAAATAACACCACAGCTTCATCATTACGGTTTTGTAAAAAACACACGCTAGCCAATACTTGCAAACCGTACCAGGAGGTATCATTTGCCAACCAGGTTTCTGCATCGTTAAAATTGCCGCGCAACATGCGTTGTTCAATAACGGTTTGAACTATCTCCGGCTTATCTGATTTGTTTGCCCCAAAAAACTGCTCCAGCAATTGATAGTGCAAGCGGGTATCCGTTAAATACCAAAGACTGCCATCGACAAAATGATTTAAGATTAAAAACTTAATGGCTTCAGAAAAGTTGGCAAACCACGCTGGATCAAAATCATCAAAGATGATTTTATCGAGGATCTTAGTCAAATCCATAGGATGATACGAACGGATCCGGTTTATGTTGGCGATAATCCCGGTGTCATTGTGCTGATATATAAAAATACGCAATAATTTTATATCGTGAACAATGCCTACGCGAGCGGGGTAATAAGACTTGTGATCGGCAATCAAAAAAGCCGCCAGCTTATTAAACCAGGGCTGTTGTACCGCAAGCCGCATCATGGCTTCGGTAATAGCCGGATGACATTGCCAGCCGTCAACAGAAATTACAATCAGCTCGCTTTTTTGTAATTTATCCTTTAACAGTTTGTTAATTATCCCCAGGATGCTGGAGGGAAAAATAGCAGCTTTTTTTAATAGTTCCTGGAAGTCAGTTTGTCCTACCGGCGCATAAATCACTGACAGAGTCTGTAGCAGTTGCTGCTCGTCGGTAGATAGGGTGTTGTAGGAAGTAAGTAGTTTGTTATTCATGGATATTTTGTTGTCCTAAAATTGTCTTAGCGCTAGTTTACCTGTTTTACCATAATTTCTGTAGCACCAGTTTCGAGATAACATTCGGGGAATTGAGTTTAATTGGGAGTGACGTGAATTTTCCCAGAGTTCAAGGCATAACGACTGTGGAATCTAGCATCAGTCGTTGTTAAGCCATAAAGCGCCTTCTGCTGCCCTGCGCTTAATTAAGCCAGACAAGGTGATTTTTTGCTGAGTTTTAGGATCGGTTGCTTTAACCCATTTAGCTAACTCTGGTGGTACGGCGTGGTAGTCTCCTTGATTCAACCGCTTTAACAGTGTACTACAAGCTAAGCTATTGATGCCGGTATTAAAAGTAAAGCTAACCAGTGCCGCAAACTGGTTGTCGGTTAATGCAACTTTGACCAATTTTTTCACTCCTAATCCTGAATGAGTCAAATCGTCCTGCAATAGCTGCTCTGCTTGTTGTTGATTAATCGATAGTCCGGGTATCACGTCTTGACCGGTATGGCCATAGCCAATAGTCAAAATCCCCGCCGGGCAACGATAAGCTTCAAGCTTTAAACCTTCAAATGATTTAACCAGCTCGATTCCTGGTAGATTTACTTGTTTAGACATAGCAGCTCCGATGTAATGAAAAAACTGTTGGGAGTCGTAACGTACGCTATCCGACAGAGGGTTTGTTAGCATCCTGGTTACTTCGCATGCTTTTGGTCCAGACTTTTATACGATCTATGACCGAATCAAATAGCGAAAAGGCAACTTCAACACTATAGCCCATGACTAATGCCGCAAGCGTCAGACTGATATTAAATCCTGACGCCTCATTAGTGCCCGACGAAATAAATATGCCGCTAATGGCGCCCAATAAGCCACCCAGACATAATCGCATCGCTAGCATGCCACGGGGCGATGGCATATAGCTGTTAGTCGCCAGAAGAAATAAGGTATGCCGGGCAACATAAGCCGTTGCGCCAACAAAGCCCAATAATAAAGGCAACACATATCGGGATAAAACCGCATAAATCGATGATCCATACTCACGTTCAAATGCCAGACATTTCAATAACTTTTTCTGCTCTGTTGCGTTATTTTGTGCACAATTTTCCAGTGTGTTTAGCATCATATTGCTTACATCGATAAAATGGATGTGTTCTAATGGTTTGGTTAAATCGATTAAAGCCAGCGAAGCTGCTGACAGCTGGGTATCTAATATTTCAAGCGCAGTGACCAGTTGTTTCAGTTGCGCGTTAGGCGTATGCGCGTCAATTAACCGCTCAGTTGCCTGTAGAGTTTCAAGATTGACCAGCAACTGCGACGAATGCGTCAGCGTATCTGAGAGTAAGGCTATATAACATTGAATAAAAACATAAAAACCGACAAAAAAAATCAGAAAAAAGGTGATGTAATTTAAATCCCTGATACATCTCTTTACCAGTTTACTGCCTGAGGAATTAAAGCCGGAAAACGGTATTACTGTTGAGTTCAAGAAAGCAGCAGCATCGAGATTTCCAAAATTCGTACAGACCCCCGTATCTTTCAGACCATCGGCAATCTGGATACTGATATCGGAGGCTGGTTTGATGAGGATGGCAAGCTTTGCATACACTTTCCACAATAAAACTTCATCGTCGCTTGAATAGTCCGTCGTATTCTTGCGTAAAGCCAGTACGCCATTGAGAATAATTTCATCAGTTAATGCGATATCCGGATTGGCAACCGCATAACGTAACATGCGCCCCACCGTGTCTTTTGCTTGCTGAAGTTTCTCATTTTTTCTGAAGCTTTCTGATCCTGGCTCCTGTTCAGGATTGACAAATTCATTATTTATCATAGCGATTTCAGTTTATTAACATTTGAATAGAAGTCCCTGCTGAGTAGCACAGAGACTAACGACAATAATCAGTTTTTGAGAATAATACGTAACGTACCGACATTATGCAACATTGATCTGTCATTCAAGTTGATTGCTAAAGAGGCATTGAGCGGCGATTCTTGAAATGTCCTATTTTGTTTTCAATGAAATGAGGATTATCATATGCGGCTAATTAATGCTCGTTATTTAAGCAGTCGTATCTAGGAGATACACATGAAGAAGTATTTGTTTAATATTTTGATTTTCAGCATTGTCATTGCTGGAGCCTATTTGATCTATGACCGATTAAAATCGACGCCTCCAATACAAGATACCCTGGCCTATTCGGAATTTATCGACAAAGTAAAGCATGGGCAAGTCGAGCGCGTCGAAGTATCAGGTTTGCACCTTGATCTTCGTACCTCAGACGGTCAAAATTATCAAACCTTCAATCCGGGCGACCCACATTTAATAGACGATCTATTAAGCGCCAATGTTCAGATCAGAACCCGGCCGCCAGAGCAGGAAACCTTGCTGATGAAAATTTTCATCTCCTGGTTTCCTATGCTGTTAATGATATTGGTGTTCATTATTTTCATGCGTCGCAGTCAGGGCGGTCAGGGCGGCAACAGCTTTGGCAAGAGCAAGGCTAAAATGCTCGAAGAAGACAAAATGACCATTACCTTCAGTGATGTAGCTGGTTGTGAAGAAGCTAAAGAAGAAGTTGCCGAACTGGTTGACTTTTTGGCTGATCCGCAAAAGTTCCAAAAATTGGGCGGAAAAATACCTCGTGGCATTTTAATGGTTGGCCCTCCGGGCACCGGAAAAACCCTGATCGCCAGAGCTATTGCTGGTGAAGCGGGGGTCAAATTTTTTACCATTTCAGGTTCGGACTTTGTTGAAATGTTTGTCGGTGTGGGTGCATCCAGGGTTAGGGACATGTTTGTCCAGGCCAAAGAGCATGCGCCTTGTATTATCTTTATTGATGAAATCGATGCAGTCGGCCGTCAACGCGGTGGTGCTGGCATGGGCGGCGGCAATGACGAAAGAGAGCAAACTCTCAACCAGTTGCTGGTAGAAATGGACGGTTTCAACGGCAACGAAGGCGTTATCGTAATTGCTGCAACCAACCGTGCCGACGTGCTGGATAAAGCTTTACTCAGACCGGGACGCTTTGACCGTCAGGTCAATGTCGGCTTGCCCGATGTGCGCGGCAGAGAACAAATCCTGGCGGTACATATCAAAAAAGTGCCTGCGGCCGCTGACGTTCAATTGAAATACATTGCCCGAGGCACACCCGGTTTTTCCGGCGCCGATCTTGCCAATGTGATTAATGAAGCCGCGCTGTTTGCTGCTCGCTCCAACAAACTGGAAGTCAGCATGAGCGATCTGGAAAAAGCTAAGGATAAAATCCTGATGGGCGCCGAGCGTCACACCATGGTGATGACCGAAGAAGATAAATTATTAACCGCTTATCATGAAGCCGGGCATTGTATCGTCGGACAAACCTCGCCCGATCATGACGCTGTTTATAAAGTTAGCATCATGCCCCGAGGCCGTGCGCTGGGCATCACCATGTTCCTACCTGACCGAGATCAATACAGCGCTAGCAAACGCAAACTAGAAAGCCAGGTAGCTAGTTTATTTGGCGGCAGAATTGCTGAACTGATGATTTACGGGGGTGACCGCGTGACCACCGGTGCGTCCAATGATATTGAACGCGCCACCGAATTGGCTAGAAACATGGTGACCCGTTGGGGATTTTCAGAAAAGCTCGGCCCGCTGGTTTATGGCGAGGAAGGCGGACGGCCATTTATGGGTCACCCCGGTGCACCCGGCAGTTCGGTATCGGACAATGTTGCACAGTTGATCGATGAGGAAATTCGCGCCGTGATAGATCGTAATTACCAACGCGCTGAAACCATACTGAAAGACCACATTGTCATTTTGCATAAAATGGCGGATGCGCTGATGAAATGGGAAACCATCGATCGCTTGCAGATTGAGGATTTAATGGCCGGCAAAGACCCGCGTCCACCCGCAGAAGAAGATGAGGTAAAATTGAGTGTATCATCGAAACCTAAAAAAGCGCCGAAAGGAAAAGCTGCCAAACCTGACTGGCATGTTTAAGTAAGTTTCGTTGAGTATTCTGGTTCAGACGCGGCTCGTGTGAACCAGAAACTTGCCATTGTAGCAAGGTACCCGCCATCTAGGCCTCGCCTAAAATATATACTGTTTGGACGCGGCACCGGTCTGTTCTGTGACCAGTTTGGGAACTAGGTAGCCGGGCAGGGTGGCCTGAACTTGCTGTATGAGTTCCAGCGCTCGCTCTTTAGAAACTTCAAAATGCCCCGTCCCTGTGGCTTTATCCAGTAAATGCAGATAATAGGGGATGACGCCGTGACTGAACAGTTGTTCACTCAAGTCACATAAAATATCGGCATCATCATTCACGCCTTTTAACAGCACTGATTGATTGAACAAGGTGATGCCGCTGTTTTTTAAGGTGTTACAGGCGACAATCACCCGCTCATTGAGTTCATTTGCATGGTTACAATGCAGGATCAGGATAATTTGTTTGGGGCTGAGTTTCAGGGTGTCTATGAATTCATCGGTTATCCGCGCGGGCAGAACAATGGGCAGGCGCGTGTGTATCCGGATACGTTTTAGATGTTTGATTTCAGCTAATTGCCCCATCAACCGAGTTAATCTTGCGTCACTCAGCAGCAAGGGATCTCCTCCGCTTAAAATAACTTCTGTAATACTGGCATCTTCTTGTATCGATAGTATCGCCGCCTGTTCCTTTTGTTTGCTTAGTTGCAGTTCTGAATACGGGAAATTGCGGCGGAAACAATATCGGCAGTTGATGGCGCAGCTCCCGGTGTTGATAAATAAAACCCGGCCCTGGTACTTATGTAAAACACCAGTTTGAGTTGCGGCGGCAAGATCACCGACAGGATCAGTGTTAAACCCCGGATAAACGGCTAGTTCCTCGTTAACAGGCAAGACCTGGCGTAATAAAGGGTCCCGTGGATTGCCTTTTTCGATACAGGCAGCAAAGCTTAATGGAACGCGTAACGGAAAGTTTTCAGTGGCAGCAACCGAAATTGGCAAATCATCGGGTGATAAGTCTAGGTAACGGCAGAGGTCTTCAATGTTGTCAAAAGCATCGGCAAGTTGTTGTTGCCAGTTTTTGGTAAAGTGCTGAATTTCGGACTGTGGGTTGGGCATCAGAGATTATTAAAGTTTCTATCAGTTGTCCGCTCTATTATAATGCTTAAATTTTACATTGTCTTTGAGGGAAAAATGGCCAGTTACAGTACTAATGAGTTTAAAGCCGGGTTAAAAGTTATGTTGGATAACGACCCTTGTGCGATTATTGAAAATGAGTTTGTCAAGCCGGGCAAAGGTCAGGCATTTAGCCGGGTAAAAATTAGAAATCTGAAAACCGGCCGGGTGATGGAAAGAACCTTTAAGTCGGGTGAGTCGCTTGAAGGCGCCGATGTAGTCGATGTTGAGATGCAGTATCTGTATAACGATGGTCAGTTCAGACATTTTATGGTGCCGGATACTTTTGAACAGTATCAAACTGATGAAAAAGTGGTTGGTGAGTCGGGTAAATGGCTTAAAGATCAGGATACCTGTACGGTAACTTTATGGAATGATGCGCCGCTGGCAATTTCTCCTCCCAATTTTGTCGATTTGGCAATTACCCAAACAGATCCCGGTGTACGCGGCGATACCTCGGGCGGTGGCGGAAAACCGGCGGTTTTGGAAACCGGTGCGGTAGTCAGGGTGCCATTGTTTGTACAAATTGGTGAGCTGATTAAGGTTGATACTCGCACTGGCGAATATGTTTCCCGCGTAAAAGAATAATGACGCATGACTGGCAACCGACTTGCAGCCTGGAGTTAATCCGCTTAAGAGCGAAGATGCTTGCCGAACTAAGGCAGTTTTTTGCGGAAAAATTAGTACTGGAAGTGGAAACGCCACTGCTCAGTCACAGTAGCGGGACAGATCCCCAGCTGGAATTTTTTACCACTGACTATTGTTTGTTGCCTCACAGGCAAACCCTGTTTTTGCAAACGTCTCCCGAATTTGCAATGAAGCGTTTATTGGCAGCGGGCAGCGGTTCTATTTATCAAATAGGCAAGGCCTTTCGTAATGGTGAGTCAGGACGCTTCCATAATCCTGAATTTACGCTGCTGGAATGGTACCGGGTTGGTTTTAGCCTTGCCCAGTTAATGGATGAAATCGCTGAGCTGATTGCTGGACTGTTTAGCGACCAAGGCTTACAAGAAACCCAGCGCGTCAGTTATCAGGACGTGTTTGTTTCCTACACGGGTTTAAATCCGCTGATCTTTTCTTATCAGGACTACTGCGCTTTTGCCCGAGATAGCCAGTTATCTGAGGCTATCTCTCTTTGCGGGTACGATCATGGCTTGTGGCTGGATTTTTTATTCAGTCATAAAGTGCAGCCTTATTTAGGTGAAAATGCTTTATGTCTAGTTTACGGTTATCCGGCTTGCCAGTCGTCATTAGCTAGAATTTCTGAGGAGAATCATCAGCTTGCCGAGCGCGTCGAGTTGTTCATCAACGGCATTGAGCTGGGCAATGGCTATTATGAGCTGATTGATCCTAAAGAACAGAATGAACGTTTTGATAAAGAGCAAGTAATTAGACAGCAACAAAAATTGCCAGTTACGGTTAAAGACCAGCGTCTTGTTGCGGCCCTGGAATCGGGCTTACCGGAATGCTCGGGTGTGGCGATAGGCCTGGATCGTTTGTTGATGCTGTTGTCTGGCAGTACGGCTATTGATGAGGTGCTGAGTTTTCCGATTTGTCGGGCTTAAGCTAGATTAAATATTTACTGTGCTATAATCCGCCAGTTTTTTGTACAACTGACTCTGCTGTTTTATTTTGACTTCCCCCTATGAAATTAAATACTTTTACTCGCTTGCTATTGCTGTGTCTGCTGGTTTCCCAAGTGGTTAAAGGTGACGAAGAATTTGTTGTAAGGGATATTCAAGTTAAAGGCTTACAACGTATCTCGGTCGGTACCGTTTATAATTATCTTCCGGTCAATGTTGGTGAAAAGTTTTCCTTAGATAACGTATCACCAGCCATCAAATCGTTATTTAAAACTGGTTTTTTTAAAGACATTACCCTAGAAAAAGAGGGTTCTACGCTGATTGTTAATGTGGTAGAGCGACCCTCGATTGCAAAAATAATTTTTGAAGGCAATAAAGATTTAAGCAAGGACGATTTGACCAAAGCCTTAAAGAAAATCGGTTTGGCCGAAGGAAAAGTATTTGACCAGCAGGTGCTAGATAAAGTTGAGCAGGAATTAAGTCGGCAATATTTTAGTCATGGTAAATATGGTTTAAAGATTAAGACGGATGTATCTACCTTGACCCGCAATCGGGTGGGTATTCAGATTAAGATTTCCGAGGGCAGGGTAGCCAAGATTAAGGAAATCAATGTGGTTGGAAATAATGTGTTTGATGATAAGACGCTATTGAAAAATCTTGAATTAAGCACGTCTAATCTTTTATCTTTTTATACTAAGAATGACCAGTATTCCAAGCAAAAGTTGCAGGCAGATTTGGAAACCTTGCGTTCTTATTATCTGGATCGCGGTTATATAAACTTTAATATTGAGTCGACGCAGGTGGCCATTACTGCGGATAAAAAAGATATTTATGTCACCATCAATGTTAAAGAGGGCGATATTTATAAACTGGAAAAAGTTAAGCTGGCTGGTAATCTGGTCGTAGCACCAGCAGAGCTTATTAAACTGGTTAAGATTGGTCCGGGAGAAACTTTTTCTAGAAAAAGCGCCACAGAAACCTCCAAAGCAGTGTCTGATCGTTTAGGAGACGATGGCTATGCGTTTGCTAACGTCAACATGGTGCCAGACATCAACGAAGTTAAAAAAACTGTGGATATGACTTTTTTTGTCGATCCGGGCAAGCGTGTTTATGTCAGACGGATCAATATGAAGGGTAATGTTAAAACCCGTGATGAAGTACTGCGCCGTGAAATGCGGCAAATGGAGTCCAGTTGGGCTTCAAGTTCAAAGATTGCGCGATCAAAAACTCGTCTCGAACGCTTAGGTTATTTTGAAGAAGTGAATGTGGAAACGCCACCGGTCGCAGGTACAGCTGATCAGATTGATGTTAATTATACGGTAGTAGAAAAAGCGTCTGGAAATTTGTCAGCAGGTGTCGGTTTTTCTCAAACCCAAGGCATTGTGTTAAATGCCAATATTGCCCAAGACAATATTTTTGGCTCTGGCAAGCGGGTCAATATCGCCTTTAATAATAGTCTTTATCTAACCAGCTATCAGTTTGGCTTTAATAATCCTTATTTCACCGTGGATGGCGTCAGTCAAGGCTATAGCTTGGGTTATACCAAACGAAATGCAGCAGCAATAAATCTAGCCAGTTATTCAACTAATATCATGAATGCCGGGATAAATTTCGGTATTCCGGTGAATGAAACCGACCATGTGGGTTTTAATGTCGATGCAAAACATACCACGATAGGTACCACGGCGTATTCATCTAATCAAATTTGCGATTTTATAAATGGTAATAATGGTAATGATATTTGTGCCAATTTATCCAACGGATACGTTGCTGGGAATCCCAATAATCCACCTAGGCCTCTAGTGAAGGCTACCGGCGACACCTTTTTAACATTAATGCCAACAGTGGGCTGGACTCATGATACGCTGAATCGAGCTACCTTCGCCAATAGCGGTGGGCAACAGCGATTTTCTGCATCGGCAACAGTTCCTGGTAGTGACTTGGAATATTATAAGATTGGTTATAAACAGCAAATTCATTTTCCGATAGCAAAAGACCTTACTTTTAAGCTCAATGGTGAAATAGGTTATGGCGGTGGTTATGGCAAGACAACTATCTTACCGTTCTGGGAGAATTATTACGGTGGTGGTAATGGTTCGGTTCGCGGTTTTAGAAATAATACGTTAGGCCCTAGAGATTCCAACGGTTATCCGTTTGGAGGCTCCACTAAAATTTTGGGTAATGCTGAGTTATTTTTCCCTGTGCCCTTTTTGCCAGAGACGAAATCAGTCAGGATAGGAACTTTTATGGATGTAGGCTCAATTAATAACGGATTTACAATGAGCGATTTGAAATATTCTACGGGGGTTTCTGGTGAGTGGTTATCACCATTCGGGGCTTTATCAGTCAGTGCGGCATTGCCGTTAAATGCGGTGGCTGCGGGAACGTCAAGTATAGGGACAACGACTGGAGATCAAAAACAGATGTTTCAATTCAACTTCGGCCAGAATTTCTGAGAAGTTGTTTTTGTTTAACAACCATATCCCTTATAATTTAACAAGATAACCTTTCTTTAATTATTCTATTTTAATTCCACTTGAGATTTGTTTAACAATGAAAACCAAAATTGCTCTGTTTTTAGGGATGTTGCTCGCTGCTAATGTCAGCTATGCTGATTTAAAGATAGGCTTTGTTAATATACCCGCTGTTCTTGAGAAAGCGCCTCAAGCAGAAAAAGCCAAAAAACGTCTGGAACAGGAGTTTTCACCGCGAGATAAGCAATTAGTTGCTCAGCAAAAAGAAATTCAAAGTATGGATGAAAGAATGACCAAAGATGCAGCGGTGATGGGCGAATCGGCGCGAGTTAATCTAGAAAAAGATATTTTAAATAAGAAGAGAGACGCCAAAAGAGCCCAGCAGGAGTTTAGTGAGGATTTTAATGCGCGTCGTAATGAAGAGTTAGGCAAATTGCAACGTCGTATTGTTGAAGCTATTCGCGAGATAGCTAAAGCTCAGGAGTTTGATTTATTACTCACTGATGGTGTTATTTATGCCAGCGAAAAAATCGACGTGACCAGTCAAGTTCAGCAAAAATTATCCACCATACCGGAATAATTACACGGTCTTTATTTATGCACATCGTCATTTTTTATCACTAAATGGCTATTAAAGATCAGGTTTACCTTTGGCCTTTTACCCGATTTTAATAGCCATCACTTTTTTAGGAAGCATCCTCAAATATGTCCGTTAAGCTAGATATTTTACAAATACAAGAATTTTTACCACATCGTTATCCTTTTTTACTGGTTGATAAGGTTATTGAGTGTGAGCCAGGCATTAGATTGCTGGGCATAAAAAATGTAACTTACAATGAACCTTTTTTTCAGGGACATTTTCCGCAAAAACCGATTATGCCGGGCGTGTTGATTTTAGAAGCACTGGCTCAGGCCACGGGTTTGTTGGCATCAGAAACAGCAGGCGATGAATTGGCGGGTATGATTTATTATTTAGTGGGTATCGATAAGGCCAAGTTTAAGCGGCCTGTAGTACCAGGTGATCAATTGATGCTGGAAGCAAGATTTGTTAAAAGCAAGCGTAATATTTGGGCATTTGAATGTCGTGCGGAAGTGGATGGTGAATTTGTTGCGAGTGCCGAAATCAGATGTGCAGCGGTGGTGAATTAATTTTGATCGATCCAACAGCGATAGTCGATAGCAAGGCCGAACTGGCTGAGGGTGTGTCGGTAGGTCCTTTTTCTGTGATAGGTGCCGATGTAAAGATCGGCGCCGGTACGGTGATAGGATCCCATGTGGTTATCAAGGGACCTACCACGATAGGTCGGCACAATCGTATTTATCAATTTACGTCCATAGGTGAAGATCCCCAGGATAAAAAATATGCTGCGGAGATAACCCGGCTGGAAATTGGCGATAGAAATACCATACGTGAATATACCTCCATGCACCGAGGGACCAAGCAAGATCGTAGTCTAACCAAAATAGGTAGCGATAACCTGTTTATGGCGTACACGCATGTGGCGCATGACTGCATCATCGGTAATCACGTGATTATGGCTAATGGCGCCTCTTTAGCAGGGCATGTGCATTTACATAGCCATGCCATCTTGGGTGGCTTTACCTTGGTGCATCAGTTCACTCAAATAGGGCAGTACAGTTTTGCCGCAATGGGCAGCGCGATTACCCAGGATATCCCTCCTTTTGTGATGGTCGGCGGCAAGCCTACCCGCCCTCATGGCATCAATTCAGTCGGTATGGAACGTAACGGCATCTCTCCTGAAGACATTCGGTTAATCAGAAAGGCGTACAGGATTATTTACAAGACTAATCTGAGATTAGAAGATGCGCTGGATCAAATGGAAGATTTAGCTGGTGAAAGCAAGGAGTTGTCTGATATGGTCAGTTTTTTGCGTAATGTAAACCGGGGTATATTACGTTAAGATGATGATGTGTGAGGCCGGGGTTGATGAAGCAGGCCGTGGCCCGCTTGCTGGTCCTGTGTATGCAGCCGCTGTTATCCTGGATCCGCTAAGACCCATAGCGGGTCTCGCCGATTCTAAAGTTCTTAGCGCAAGCAAACGGGAGAGTCTTTATAGTCTGATCAAGGAAATGTCTCTAAGTTGGTCTATTGCCCAAGCCAGTGTTGAAGAGATCGATAGGCTCAATATCCTTCAGGCTACGTTGCTAGCGATGCAAAGAGCGGTGAACGGTTTGGCTATCCAGCCGGATCAGGTTTTAGTGGATGGCAATCAGTTGCCTAAGTTAATAATGCCGGCGCAGGCTATAGTTAAAGGGGACAGTAAAGTTCAGGCGATTAGCGCGGCGTCAATATTGGCCAAAGTCGAACGGGATAAACTGATGGTCGAGTACCACACGCATTACCCTGAATTTTCGTTTCATATCCATAAAGGTTATGGAACCAAGCAGCATCTGGCTGAAATAGAACAGTTCGGCTTTTTAGACATACACAGAAAAACTTTTAATCCGGTTAGAACCATGCTGCTGAGGGGTAAATATTTAGATTAATTGGCTACCAATTTTATGTATTCAAAACAAATCTTCGATCAAGATTGCAAGCAGTGTAAACGGCTGGATGATTTTCTCTGCGCCGTTAAGCAACTGCATCCCGATTACCATGCCCGGCCCGTTGCGCCGTTTGGTGATAGTTCAGCCCGGTTGCTGATAGTCGGACTGGCGCCCGGCATGCACGGCGCTAATGCCACAGGCAGGCCGTTTACCGGCGATTATGCCGGCCTGTTATTGTATGAAGCGCTGTATCAGTTCGGCTACAGTAATCAACTCAAATCCGAAGCTCTGACTGACGGTCTGGTGCTTAAAAATTGCCGTATCACTAATGCGGTCAAATGCCTGCCCCCACAAAACAAACCGAGTTCGACTGAAATCAATCAGTGCAATGCTTATCTGGCCGCCGAGTTAAAAACCTTGCCGGAGCAGGCGGTGATACTGGCTTTAGGCCTGGTTGCCCATCAGGCGGTTTTAAAAGCTTACGGCTTGAAACAAAGCAGCGCCAAGTTTTTCCATAATGCGCTGCATGTGTTGCCGGAGGGCTTAAGCTTAGTTGATTCCTATCATACCAGTCGCTACAACGTGCAGACCAAGCGACTGACTAAAGACATGTTTGCTGATGTTTTTCGTACTATTGGACGGCTGGTTAGCTAACGTTCCACGGGTGGAAACATTATATGGGCCAAGAAAACGTACAGCGTTGAAATACTCCTTTATTCTGAACCATATTTCCCTTGCCCTTCAAATAGCGCGTACTGGATTGGGCTATCTGTTTTTCGCTCGATAGGAATTGCCGTGAAATTTGTAATTAGGGCTTCAATAACGGGGTTTCTGTTTTTTTCTTTACCACCAACATGATAAAAATGTTCGCGGGTAAGAACGGAATGTTTTGACCACAGGGTCTTAACGTATTCATTTTCTCGGTAATCATTGTGATGCCAAGTCGATAAAATAAACTTTCCTGCAAAATGAGAAAGTCTATCGAATAATTCCCGTTCATGCGTATCATCCCAACCATTATAGTAATCAACATGCCTGCCAATATAGGGTGGATCACAATAAATAATGTCTGATGACGATGCTTCAGAAATGGTTTTATTAAAATCTTGACACTTGAAGATAAATTCTTTTGTCTTAATTATTTTGCAAGCCCAAGCAACTTGATTAATTATTTTCGTGACATAGGCTTGCGCAAAGCGCTGTGGTTTTTTACAAAAAGGAATATTAAATCCCCCCTTTCGATTGAAGCGAATCATGCCATTAAATCCGGCGCGATTAAGAAATAGAAAGTCCAGTGGTGAGTGTCCGGAATTAAATCTTTCTCTTATAAAATAATAATGCTCCTCACCTTTTGATAAAAGAAGATCACCCTCGCGTATAAGGTATTCTCTTACTACTTCAGGCGTTATTTCTTCAGTAGCTATGCCAGAATAAAAATTAATCAAATGAGGATTGGTGTCACACAAAATCGCATGATGAGGCGCGACATTAAAAGCCACCGCTCCCGTCCCCATAAAAGGTTCGATCCAGGCACCAGTAAAATCGCTAGGAACAATACTTTCAATCCAAGGAACGAGTTTGGTTTTTATGCCTTGCGACTTGATTGGAGGCACACCGACTTTTAGGATCATTCTTTACCATTCCTTTTATTTACAACCAAGGAAATGTCACCGTTTTTGTAGTCTACGTAATCGCGAAGTGTGGAGATTGTTTTTGTTCCACCTTCTTCGTTTAAGGTAATTATTTTTTTGTAGTTTATCCAATACTCATCAAACCAATGTTCGCCGAGCTTTGAAAACATACCCTGACCGCTAACTATATCAGCGATATTGTTGATACTACCGATATTAGCTGTATTACCACTACCACCTTTATCGCTGGCAATTTTCCATTTTTCTGTAACAAAGAATTGAAAATTTCCTACAACCGAAGCAATTGAATGTAGTTCATCAATACTGTGTATTTTTGTTTCATCAATCGATGCGCCATTTGCTCTGTCGTAGATGATACCTAGACAGAAATGACCCGAATAAGCACCGTAGGGAAACTGAATGTTTTTAGTGCTGGTGCGATGTTCAAAGTATTTGCCGTGGGAACCCAGTGTAAATCCATTGCATAAGTATGGCTTCTTTGGATTCCGATAGGTGGTCTTAAAATCGACTGCGAATTTGATAGATTCATCACTGGCTTTGACAAATGATAGGTCGGGATAGTAATTCTGATGATCGGCAAGAACTACCTTGTATCCGTTAACTTGTGCAAAATGCAGGATTTTTGGGAATAGATGGATTTCAAGAATTTTTGATACAATCTTGGTATCTGAAGAGATGGTGTATACGTTCTTAAAAATATCAATAAAGCCTTTTACTGTCCATTGGCCTTTATCTGTGCTGATATGCTCTTTAAACTCGACAACAAATTCTTCGAGTTTTTTTGCAAAATTTTCTTTTTCGGTCATATTTAGTTAATGTCTTAATTTTTGATTGCTTATTCCGCAATTGGGTAGGGTGAGGATAGGCTGGTCAGCCAATAATATCCAATCCGCCCATATAAGGCTGCAAGGCTTCGGGGATACGAATGCGGCCATCGGCATCCTGATAATTTTCGATTACCGCAATCAGGGTTCTGCCCGCTGCCAGACCTGAGCCGTTCAGGGTGTGCACTAATTCGGGTTTGCCTGTTTCCGGATTGCGCCAGCGTGCTTGCAGGCGGCGCGCCTGAAAGTCCTTGAAGTTGCTGCACGAGGAAATTTCCCGATAAGTATTTTGCCCCGGCAGCCAAACTTCCAGATCGTAGGTTTTGGTCGAGGAAAAGCCGGTATCTCCGGCGCACAGCAACATTTTCCGATAGGGCAAATTCAGCTTCTTCAAAATGGCTTCGGCGTGCCCGGTTAATTGTTCATGGGCTGCTGCCGAATCTTCCGGTTTGACGATCTGTACAATCTCGACTTTTTCAAATTGATGCTGGCGGATCATGCCTCGGACATCGCGGCCATAAGCGCCGGCTTCGCTGCGAAAGCAAGGGCTGTGGCAGACGAATTTAACCGGCAGCTCTTTGGCTTCGATAATCACGTCCCTGACGATATTGGTAACCGGCACTTCGGCGGTCGGGATCAGATAAAGCGCAGGCTCTTCGCTGGCCTTGAACAAATCGGCTTCAAACTTGGGCAATTGTCCAGTGCCGCGCAGACTGTCGGCATTGACCAAGAACGGCACATAAGTTTCGGTATAGCCGTGTTCGTCGGTATGGGTGTTTAGCATCAACTGGATAATGGCTCGTTGCAAACGAGCCAGCGGCCCGTTTAGCACCACAAACCGTGCGCTGGCGATTTTCGCGCCTAACTCAAAATCCATACCCAATTTTGCACCCAAATCGACATGATCTTTGGGCTCAAAAGCAAAGCTCGGAATTTCGCCCCAGCGGCTGATTTCAAGGTTGTCATCTTCGCTCCTGCCGTTTGGTACCGAATCATCCAGCAGATTGGGGATGCCTTCCATCAGGGCGCTTAGTGCCGCCAGAATCTCGGACAATTCAGTTTCCGCCGCCTTCAGTTCATCGCCCAAATGCTGGACCTGGTCCAGCAATGGCTGTACCTCTTCGCCTTTAGACTTGGCGATGCCGATGGCTTTTGAGCGGCTGTTGCGTTCGTTTTGCAATTCCTGGGTTTTAACCTGAATGTCTTTGCGCCGAATTTCCAGCTCGGAATAATACGCCGGGTTGAAGTCAAAGGCGCGTCGGTCCAGTTGTTCCTTAACAAAATCGAGCTCGGTTCTGAATAAGCGGGGATCTAACATAATTGTGTGGTTACCTTTAATAAATAAGTAGTTGACTCCACGTCGCTGGAGCGTGGGAACGATAATATTCCCCTTTTGAAAAAGAGGGGTTAAGGGAGATTTATATCTGCCTGCCTAGTAACAAGCCCATCCAGATAACAAACATACAAATCAGACCATTGGCGACAAAAGTTCCGAGCATCAGGTTTGTGTGAGTGTCGAAGGAATAATTGTTTTCGACCAGATACAGCAGCAGATATAAGCCGGACAGGGTTAAATAAATGCCGATCATCAACACCGTCAGCACCACGCGGTATTCCATCGATAGCGCCACTTTCTGCAATAAAATAGTCGCCAGCAGGCCGATCAAAAAAGCGAATAGCGCATTAATAGTCATCAGCGCATACGGAATGACCCCATTCGACCAGGCAATAACGCCCTCTGAATAATAAAACAAACACCGTGAGCACAGCAAACCAATCCAGATCGCCAACACGCAGGCGCTAATACTGGCGAAAATATTTAACGCGGCTTTGGTTAAGTTCCCCTGTTCCAGCAAATAAAAAGTTTCCAGCGAGAACGTCGAGAAAGTGGTAAATGCGCCAATGAAACCGACCAAAATAGCCGCACGGTATTCAAAAGTGATGGTGATGCGTTGCTGTATCAGCGACTCGGTCAGCAAACCGAGCATAAACGACCCCAGTATGTTGACCACTAAAGTGCCGTAGGGAAAGCCGCGCCCTAGCCATTGGTAAATGCCCGAGGAGACCAAAAAGCGCAGCACTGCGCCGAAGGAGCCGCCCAAGGCCACCGCAATGATTTGATTCATAACTAGAACTTGATGAAATGCTCGCGGTAATAGCGCAGCTCTTCGATCGATTCGATAATGTCATCCAGGGCTTGATGTGACGACGCTTTTTTAAAGCCGTCCTTGAGTTCAGGCGCCCAGCGTGCCGCCAGCTCTTTTAACGTTGAAACATCGATATTGCGATAATGAAAATAGGCTTCCAGTTTGGGCATGTAGCGATATAAAAAGCGCCGATCCTGACCGATGCTGTTGCCGCAAATTGGCGATGTCTGCGCCGGCACCCACTGGGTTAAAAATTCCAGGGTTTGGCGTTCAGCCTCTTCCGCATCAATCGTTGACGCCTTGACCCGTGCTATCAAGCCAGATTGGCCGTGATGCTTTTGATTCCAGTCATCCATGGCCGCTAATGTCGCATCTGACTGATGCACCGCCAGCACTGGGCCTTGCGCCAGAATAACCAAATTCTTATCGGTAATAACCGTGGCGATTTCGATAATCTGATCGTTGTCCGGATCGAGTCCGGTCATTTCAAGGTCTATCCAGATAAGATGCGATAAGTCCTGCGCCATTTATTGATTCCGTTGTATTCAAGGGGGCGGTTAGTGTAGCATTGCCAAATTGGTACGTCTAACTCTTAAACTTTGAAGAATTTCGCTTATGAACAGCTTTACTATCGTCTTTTTAATCGCGCTGAGCCTGTCTTTTTCAGTGCAATTTTGGCTGGCTCAACGCCATGCAGCTCATGTTGCCAAGCACCGTCCCGAAGTGCCTGAGGCCTTTAAAAACACCGTCCCGCTGGAAGCTCATCAGAAAGCGGCTGACTACACCCTGGAAAAAAGCAAACTGGGTAATATAGACAGCATTCTTGGCGTTGTTTTTTTGTTGTTGCTGACGCTGGGCGGTGGCATTAATCTGGCATTTGAATTTTTTGCAGACCTAATTACAAGTCCGTTGCTGGCCGGATTGGCTGCGGTAGCTGGTGTTTTTCTGGTGATGACGGCGGTTGAAATTCCCACCAGCGTCTACCAAACCTTTGTGATTGAAGAAAAATTCGGCTTTAACAAAAGTACCCCGCAGCGCTTCATCAAGGATCAGCTGCTGCAACTGACTTTAGGTGCGGCTATCGGCCTGCCGTTGCTGGCTTTGATCCTATGGGTCATGGATAGCATTGGTTCTTTGTGGTGGTTATGGGCTTGGGGCATATTGATGGGCTTTTCCTTGCTGATGAGCTGGCTGTTTCCTACCGTGATCGCGCCGTTATTCAATAAATTTACGCCGATGGAAGATGGTGCGTTAAAAGATCGCATTTCGGGCTTATTAGCCCGCTGCGGCTTTAATTCTCAGGGCATTTTCATCATGGATGGCTCCAAGCGTTCAGGCCACGGCAACGCTTATTTCACCGGACTTGGCAACAACAAGCGCATCGTGTTTTACGATACCTTGGTTAACTCATTGGAGGATGAAGAACTGGAGGCGATCCTGGCTCACGAATTAGGCCATTTCAAATGCAAGCACACCATTAAAATGCTGATTGCCACCTCTATCATGACGCTGATCAGTTTTGCCGTATTAGGCTGGCTGATTGATCAGCCCTGGTTTTATAACGGCTTGGGCGTCAAACTGCCGTCACATGCGGCCGCTTTATTGTTATTCATGCTGGTCTCGTCATCGTTTACCTTTTTTATGCAGCCGATCAGCGCTTATTTCCAGCGTAAGTTTGAGTTTGAAGCCGATAATTTTGCCTCTAATCATGCCAAGGCTGAAAAGCTGATCAGCTCGCTGGTTAAATTGTATGAAGAAAACGCCAGCACCTTGACACCGGATCCGCTGTATTCAGCGTTTCATTACAGTCATCCGCCTGCGGCTATCCGCATCGCCAATTTAGAAGCTAATATACGCACGGCGTGATGACGAAGTTACTTGAGGGCCTGGTTATCTCCCATTTAGGTCAGGGTATCGCGGTTGAATACGAAGGTAAAATAGTTCTTTGCCAAACCCTGCGGCGACTGGAAACTGTCGCGGTAGGTGACAAGGTTTTATGGACGCAATCCTCACCTGATCAGGGCCGGATCGAAGAAATTTTGCCCCGGCGTTCGTTATTGATGCGCCCATCCCGTAACGGCAAGACTCGGCCGGTTGCGGCCAATATCGACACGGTGTTTGTGGTGTTTGCGATTGAACCTTACTGCGATTTTTTGTTGATAGACCAGTATCTGGCTATTTGCGAAAATCGGAACATCAATGCGGCGCTGGTATTGAATAAAACCGATTTGCCGCAGGCCGACGCAATCGAAAAGGAATTGCTGGATTATATCGATCTCGGCTATGCTTTCTACCGGGTTAGCGCTACTGCCGCCTCCGGTCTGGATGAGCTGAAGCTGGCGTTAAAAGATCAGGTCAGTATTCTGGCCGGACAATCCGGGGTCGGTAAGTCCAGTTTAACCAATGCGATCATTCCGGATAAGGAACTCAAAACCAATACCGTTTCGGCGACCACCAAACACGGGCGCCATACCACCACAGCTGCAACTTTGTACCACATGGATGAAGGCGGTGATTTAATCGACAGTCCGGGGGTTGCGATTTTCGGTTTGGCAGGGCTTTCCGAACAGCAGCTGGCTTACGGCTACCGTGAATTTCAGCCCTTGATTGAACAATGCCAGTTTAACAATTGTCGTCATCTGGTGGATAAAGGTTGCGCAGTGCGACCTGCCGCCGAAAGCGGCGCTATTTCAATGACCCGGTACCAGCGGTTTTTAAAACTTAGAGAGAAAATGCCCACATCGTTTGTCTGATACTCCATTATCTGTGGCTAACAAAATCATATCTACTTACAATACCCGGTTTTGTTAGTCTTTTCGGTAACCTTTTGTACAGTTAAAGCCCTTTATCTAGCCTGTATAAACTACACATAACACGAGAATTATGGAACAACACAATCTTACCTTAGGCATTCCCGGCTTTAATTATCCGGATTTATATGATTCTGCCCGCCTGAAAGACTTGCTGGAGGTATTCGATGCCTCGGTAGCGCGTCATGACGCGCAGCTACATGATGAATTCAAACTTTATCGCCAGAATCAAGGCGTAGGCTTAGCGCCTGAAGCCATTTCTGATCTGCTGGTACGCATGGGGCCTTATGTTGGTCAATTTGTTGCGAAGATTTTTAATGTATCTGAGCAGCATCAGGCTCAGGGCGAAAAAATCAAGGAAGAATTCAACAGCATTTTTAGCTATAAAAATGAAATAGTTGATAAATTGGCTTTTGTTTTTAAAGGCCAGGATACCAGCGACTGGGCTATTCCGGCTATCTTGAACCGTTTTGATTTATTGATAGCGGCAGGTTTCCCGGAAGCCAATCAGGATGATGATCCCGAACATCGCGTAGCCAGGGTTGGGGCGGCTATCGGGATATTGTCCAGCCATTACAAACTGCTGGCAAAAAACAAGGACAGTGCTTATGAAAACGCCGATCTGGTAGCAGAAGCCTTGCGGCTTAAGCTGGCTGCGCATGAAGACGCGGCAACCGAATTTAACGACATCATCAGTTTGCAGGAGCCGGCTGAGTTCATCGACGGCCTGCTCGTCATTGTGCAGCGCTGGAGTTTGATTGCGCAGCAGGATAATGATGTGGTTGCCAACTGGCCAAGTTTTAAGCTGCCGCAAAAACGCGATTTTGATAATCTGGTCGAGCATCAACTGGTGGACAGAGGCGAATTTAAAACCTGGATGGGTGAACATCGTCGCCGTCGGGACGGCTTTAAGCTGACCGATGCGCGCATGAATCAGCGCCAGGTGTTATCCGAAATCAATCACTGCATATATTGCCACGAGCGCGACACCGATTCCTGTTCCAAAGGCATGCGCAACAAGAAAACCAATACGTTCAAAGTTGACCCGCTAGGCGTGACCACGATAGGTTGCCCGCTGGATGAAAAAATTTCGGAAATGCATCTGGTCAAGCATAATGGCGACAATATCGGCGCGCTGGCGATTATCATCATCGATAATCCGATGTGTCCAGGTACCGGCCATCGTATTTGCAACGAGTGCATGAAAGGCTGTATTTATCAAAAAACCGATCCGGTCGATATTCCGCAAATCGAAACCAATGTCCTGACCGATGTATTGTTCATGCCCTACGGCTTTGAAATGTACAGTCTGTTGACCCGCTGGAATCCGTTAAACGTCAAGCGTCCGTATATGCTGCCTTATAACGGCAAGAATGCCTTGGTTGTAGGTCTGGGACCTGCCGGCTACACCATGAGTCATTATTTGCTCAATGAAGGCTTTGGCGTTGCCGGTATCGACGGTTTGAAGCTGGAACCATTACCTGTGGCATTGACCGGCGACAGTGAAAATCTGCCGGAGCCGATCGTAAATTTCCAGGATCTGTATGAAGAACTGGATCAACGCATCCTGGCCGGTTTTGGCGGCGTTGCCGAATACGGTATTACCGTGCGTTGGGACAAGAACTTTCTGAAAGTCATTTACCTGACCCTGCAACGACGCGAGGCATTCCGCGCTTACGGCGGCGTGCGCTTTGGCGGCACAATTACCATTGAAGATGCCTGGAGCATGGGTTTTGACCATATCTGCGTAGCGTCCGGTGCCGGAAAACCAACGGTTATCGACATGAAAAACAATCTGATGCGCGGCATACGCAAGGCTTCGGATTTCTTAATGGCCTTGCAATTAACCGGAGCCGCAAAAAAGTCTACACTGGCAAATTTGCAGGTGCGCTTGCCTGCGGGTGTTATCGGCGGCGGCTTGACCGCTATGGATACCGCCACCGAATTGATGGCGTATTATCCGGTACAAGTTGAAAAAACCCTCCATCGGTATGAAGTTCTGGTTAACAGCTATGGCGAGCAAGCTGTTCGAGCCCGTTATGACCAGGAAGAAATGAGCATACTTGATGAATTTCTGGCACACGGCAAAGCTATCGTCGCCGAACGTCAACGCGCCGAAACTGAAGACGAGCAGCCTGATTTCCAACCTTTGGTAGAATCCTGGGGCGGCGTCACTTTGTTTTATCGTAAAGGCATTAACGATGCGCCAGCCTATCGCCAAAACCACGAAGAAATCGTTAAGGCGCTGGAAGAGGGCATAGCTCTGGCTGAAGGCATGAGTCCGCTGGCGGCACAAGCCGATGAATACGGTCATCTACAGGCGGTAGAGTTTGAAAAACTGGTGCAAGAAGACGGCCGCTGGAACAGTTCCGGTCAGACCCTTGAGGTGCCGCTGCGCAGTTTATATGTTGCGGCGGGAACCTCGCCGAACACTATTTACCAAAGTGAATATCCGGACACCTTTGTGATGGATAAATGGTTTTTTCAGCGCTATGAGCCTGAATGGACTAATGACTCGGTTCAATTGGTTGCCATGCACGATGAAACTACGCCAAAGCTGGGCAAGCCTGCGCCCTTGACGTCTTATCAAAAAGACGGAAAGTTCATCAGCTTTTACGGCGACAATCATCCTGTTTATGCAGGCAATGTGGTCAAGGCCATGGCTAGCGCCAAAAATGGCTACCCTTATGTGGTCAAATTGTTTGAGCAGGAACTGGTGAACTTAGATCCTCTGCAGCAGTCGGAACGCGACGCTGCATTAAAAACTTTGTTTGCGGGACTGGATGAAGCCTTGTCGGCCACTATTGTCGAGATTAACCGCCTGACGCCGACCATCGTCGAAGTCGTGGTCAAAGCACCGATGGCGGCGGAAAAGTTTCATCCCGGACAATTTTATCGGGTACAAAACTATGAGGCTTTTGCTCCGACCGTCGAAGGCACGGTACTGGCTGCCGAAGGTTTGGCGCTGACCGGTGCGGAAGTCGACAAGGAAAATGGCACGATTTCCTTGATTGTGCTGGAAATGGGTTCATCGTCCCGTTTATGCGCAACCTGGAAAGTCGGCGATCCCTTGGTAATCATGGGCGTAACCGGAACTCCGACCGATATACCAAGCGGAAAAACCGTGTTGCTGCTGGGCGGCGGTTTGGGCAATGCGGTGTTGTTCTCGATAGGCAAGGCCTTAAGAGCGGCGGGTAATAAGGTGATTTATTTTGCCGGTTACAAATTTGCGCAGGATCGGTTTAAAGTCGAGGACGTAGAAGCGGCCGCCGATATTATTATCTGGTCAGTCGATAAAGGGGAGGGCGTTGAGGCGATTATTCCGACGCGTCCACAAGACAAGAGTTTTGTCGGCAATATTTTGGAGTGCATGTTGGCTTATGCCCAGGGCAATCTGGGCGAACAGCCTATTTCACTGTCTGATGTCGATCACTTGATTGTGATTGGTTCGGACCGGATGATGGGGGCAGTAAAAAGTGCGCGCTATGATGTATTGAAGCCGTACTTGAACAAAGCGCATCACGCAATCGGTTCGATCAATTCACCCATGCAGTGCATGATGAAAGGCATTTGCGCCCAGTGTTTATGCAAGCATATCGATGCCGAGACCGGCAAGGAGTACTTCGTGTATTCCTGTTACGATCAGGATCAGGATTTGGATAAGGTTGATTTCCCGCATCTGAATGCCAGGTTGCGGCAAAATACCGTGCAGGAAAAACTGTCTAATCTTTGGCTGGATTATTTGCTGGAAAAACAGTCGTAAAATTTAGCCCTGTCAAAACCGGACGGGATGACTTATCCCGTCCTTCCTTTTTGAAAAACAGGCCGTTGCTTGTTTTTCGCGTTTTTTTAGCGTAACCGTCATCACACTATGAAAGTCCTGGTCTACAACGAGCTTAACCCCAAAATCATCCCAGGCTTTGCCAAGCTGCAAAAGTATCTGGAAGACGATGACTTCAGATCGGCAGAGGTTAAAAAAGTCGGCGATAATCTGTATCGAGCCAGGCTTAATCAGCGTGATCGATTGCTATTCTCCATTTATCATCACCAGCAACAAAGCTATATTTTATTGCTGGAGTTCATCAAAAATCATGCTTACCAGGACTCGCGTTTTCTGCGCCAGGTCGGCAGTATTGATGAAGATAAAATTCCGGTCATGGATAAGCCCGAGGCAAGCGCTGAGCAAACGCTGGTTTATCTTAATCCCAGCCACAGTTCATTTAATTTGCTGGATAAAATCATCTCGTTTGACGACAGTCAACAGTCGATTTATGACCTGCAACCGCCACTGATTGTGATCGGTTCGGCCGGCAGCGGCAAGACTGCCTTGACCCTGGAAAAAATGAAACAGGCTGTAGGTGACGTCTTATACGTAACCTTGTCATCTTATCTGGTCAAAAACTCCCGCGATCTGTATTACGCTCACCATTATGATAATCCTGACCAGCAAATCGATTTTTTGTCATTTCAGGAGTTTCTGGAAAGCATCCAGGTACCACCTGGAAAACCGATTACCTTCCAAATCTTTCAGCAATGGTTTAGCCGCTATCGCCACGGCCAACTGAAAGATGCACACAAATTGTTCGAAGAATTTCGCGGCGTAATCACCGGTCCTGCAACCGACAAAAGCTGGTTAAGTCGTGAGGATTATTTGAATTTAGGCGTCAAGGAATCGATATTTTTAGGCGAAGAGCGCGGCGCTGTATACGACGTTTTTGAAAAATATCTGAGTTTTTTACAAGAACAATATCTTTACGATAGCAACATCGTCAGTCACCGGTATGTACAAGACATTCAGCCGCGTTACGATTTTGTCATTGTCGACGAAGTCCAGGATTTAACTAATATTCAGCTGTATCTAATTATCAAGTCGTTACGGCAGACGCAGGATTTTATCTTGTGCGGCGATTCCAACCAGATAGTCCATCCCAACTTTTTTTCCTGGTCAAAAGTAAAAAGCCTGTTTTATCGGCAGGAGGATATACAAACTTCCGATGAGTTGATCCGGATTTTAAATACCAATTACCGTAATTCGCCGCAAGTCACTGAGATTGCCAATAAGATTTTAAAAATCAAAAATCATCGTTTTGGTTCGATAGACAAGGAAAGTCATTATCTGGTCGAAAGTAATGGTCATAATCAGGGTGAAGTGTTGTTTTTGCAGGATACGCCAGCCATACGTCAGGAACTCGACAGCAAAACTAAAGCCTCCACTTTGTTTGCCGTGATCGTGATGACCACCGATCAAAAACCGGCTGCGCAGGAACATTTCAACACGCCATTGGTCTTTACCATCCAGGAAGCCAAAGGTCTGGAATATGAAAATATCATTCTTTATAATTTTCTGAGTCAGGAAGAAGCACGTTACCGGGAAATCAGCAAAGGCGTAAGCCCAGCTGATTTGGAGCTGGACATTAAATACGCCCGTGCTAAGGATAAAACTGATAAATCGCTGGAAGTTTACAAGTTCTATGTCAATGCCTTATACGTGGCAATTACCCGGGCCGTTAAAAATCTGTACTGGATTGAAAGCAGTCCCAAACAACCGTTGCTGGATCTGCTGGGTTTGAGGGACGCCCAGTCCAGTTTAATGCTGGCCAGTCAAAATTCCAGTCTTGATGCCTGGCGACACGAAGCGCATAAGCTGGAGTTGCAAGGTAAGCAGGAACAGGCCGATCGGATACGCAGTGAGATTCTTAAACAAAAAACACCAGATTGGCAGGTTATTATCCCAGCAACGCTGGTTGAGCTAAAACGTAAAGCGCTTGAAGCCAACGATAAGGTCGCAAAAATAACTTTGTTTGAATACGGCCTGGTTTATGAAGATCGAGATATTCTTAACAGCTTGCTAAAAACTGACTTTAAAGCGGCTAAACACCCAGATAAAGGTTTGCAGCTGCTGCAACAAAAACACTATCTTGCTTATAGCTTTAAAAAACCCGATGCCGTTATAAAACAGGTTGATCAGTACGGTCCGGATTTTCGCAATATTTTTAATCAAACGCCGTTAATGGTCGCATCCTGGTTAGGCAATGCCGACATTATCAAAGAGCTGTTTGACCTGGGGGCTGACACCGAAAAAGTAGACAGTAACGGGCTAACTGCTTTTCAAATCGCACTGGCGCAAACCGACCGCAGTGAAACTTACGCGAAAAAGAAGCTGGCCGATATTTATGAACAGTTGGAACCGACCAGCATCAGCATTCAGGTCGATGGTCGCTTAATCAAGATTGATAAGCACAGCATGGAGTTTTTCTTGCTTAACTTGATGATTGCGTTATTTTATCGGGTGATGTCGAAGAAAATGAGGAACAGGGTTGATGGCTTTGCCACTCAGGATATTATTGCTGCTGTGCAACATATTCCTGGCAGCATACTGCCCGAGCGCCGAAAACAAAGGGCTTATCTGTCGAGTATCCTGGCAAAAAACGAAATTTCCAAGGATGATAAATATAACCGCAAGCTGTTTTATCGGGTGTTACGTGGCGCTTATATTCTCAATCCAACCTTGGCGCTCAAAGTGGAAGGCGAATGGGTGAATATCTACGACTTACTGTCTATTGATAAAATTGCACCTCAATACCGGGATAAGCAGGATTGGTGGCACACTGATTTCAACGTGTATGCTGAAAATAACATGGCCAATAGTAAGGCCTTATTACGGCAGTTGATTGTGGAAAAACAACGCTGAGATTAGGTCTTGTGCGGTTAAGTTTTTGGTTTTTTGAGACTAATAGTTGCGTAACAAAAATCTGTTGGTATAATGCACGGCTTGAAGTTACAAAGCTTCAGGCGCGTAGCTCAGTTGGTTAGAGCACCACCTTGACATGGTGGGGGTCGGTGGTTCGAGTCCACTCGTGCCTACCAAACATCAAAGCACTGCTCTGCAGTGCTTTTTTTATTGTAGACACTAAACAAAAATCAAATGCCAGTAATTACTCTGCCCGATGGCTCCAAACGTGAGTACGAACTCCCCGTATCAGTAATGGACGTCGCACTGTCTATTGGTTCCGGCTTAGCCAAGGCTACCCTGGCGGGCAAGGTTAACGGCACCTTGGTTGATGCCAGTACGGTCATCGATCAGGATGCAAGCCTGCAACTGATTACCGCAAAAGACGAAGACGGCATTACTGTTATTCGCCATTCAACCGCTCATCTTTTGGCTCAGGCCGTCAAACAGTTATTTCCCACAGCGCAAGTCACCATTGGGCCGGTTATCGACAACGGCTTTTTTTACGATTTTGCCTATGAAAGACCGTTTACGCCGGATGATTTGCTGGTCATTGAAAAAAAGATGGCGCAATTAGTCGCTGAAGATTATCCAATCCATCGTTCGCTGTTATCGCGCGATGAGGCGGTAGCGTATTTCAAAAGCATCGGCGAAGCCTATAAAGCCGAGATTATCGAGTCTATACCAGCTGACCAGGATTTGTCCTTGTACGAGCAGGGCGGCTTTACCGATTTGTGTCGTGGTCCACATGTGCCGAGTACTGGCAAGTTAAAAGTCTTTAAGCTGATGAAAATTGCTGGCGCTTATTGGCGCGGCAATTCTGACAACGAAATGCTGCAACGCATTTACGGCACGGCTTGGGGCGATAAAAAAGAATTACAGGCTTATCTGCATCGCTTGGAAGAAGCTGAAAAGCGAGATCATCGCAAGTTGGCCAAAACTCTGGACCTGTTTCATTCCCAGGAAGAAGCGCCTGGTATGGTGTTTTGGCATGAAAAAGGCTGGGTCATTTATCAGCAGGTTGAACAATATATACGCGAGAAATTGCGAGTAAGCGGTTACGGCGAAGTTAAAACACCGCAAGTCGTCGATCGTTCTTTATGGGAAAGATCCGGTCACTGGGAAAAATTTGGCGACATGATTTTTACCACCCATTCCGAAAATCGCGATTACGCGATCAAGCCGATGAATTGCCCTTGCCATGTGCAGATTTATAATCAGGGTTTAAAAAGCTACCGTGATTTACCGATACGTCTGGCGGAATTTGGTTCCTGTCATCGCAATGAACCGTCCGGCACTTTGCATGGTTTGATGCGGGTTAGAAATTTCGTTCAGGATGACGCGCATATTTTCTGTACTGAAGGCCAGATTCAGGATGAAGTGTCGACTTTTATCGATATGTTGTTCGACGTTTATAAAGATTTCGGTTTTGAAGAAGTGATTATCAAATTATCGACCCGTCCTGAAAACAGGGTAGGCGATGACTCGGTCTGGGACAAGGCGGAAAACGCACTGGAACTGGCGCTTAACACTAAAAAATTAAAGTGGGATTTGCAGCCGGGCGAAGGCGCATTTTACGGGCCAAAAATTGAATTCTCCCTAAAAGACTGCATCGGACGCGTCTGGCAATGCGGCACTATTCAAGTAGATTTTTCCATGCCGGGTAGATTGGATGCGACTTATATTGCCGAAGATGGTTCCAAACAAGTGCCGGTCATGTTGCACCGGGCTATCCTTGGTTCACTGGAGCGTTTTATCGGTATTTTGATCGAGCAACATGCGGGAACTTTCCCTTTATGGCTGTCTCCAGTACAAGTTGTCGTGCTGAATATTACCGATAAATATGCCGATTATGCGTCACAAATCATGCTAGACCTTGAGAAACAAGGTATTCGGGTAAAATTAGACTTGAGAAATGAGAAGATCGGGTTTAAAATCCGCGATCACTCTATGCAGCGTGTACCGTATTTAGTCATTATCGGTGACAAAGAATTAGAACAACAAAGCATTACGGTGCGTACGCAAAAAGGTGATGATTTAGGTAGTCTGACTATCCGTGATTTTTCCGAAAGGTTAAAACAAGAGATTGCAGACAGAAAATGAATGATTTTGGAGGATTAAGATATCGCTGCTAAAAAAGATGAAACGCGCCTGAATGACGCAATTACCGCTAGACGGGTAAGGGTCACAGGTGCAGATGGTGAGGCGTTAGGTATTATCTCATTAGATGAAGCCAAACAAATTGCTTACGCTGCAGACTTGGATTTAGTGGAAATATCGCCGAATGCAGATCCTCCGGTTTGCAAGGTAATGAACTACGGCAAGTACCAGTTTGAGTTAAATAAAAAACTGGCCGTTGCCAAAAAGAAACAAAAACAGGTTCAGGTCAAAGAAATAAAATTTAGACCTGGAACTGATGAAGGCGATTATCAAGTTAAACTGAAAAGTTTAACCAAGTTCCTGAACGACGGTGATAAAACAAAAATTACCTTGCGTTACCGTGGACGAGAAATGGCGCATCGTGAAATTGGTGTGGACCTTTTGAAACGGATAGAAAAAGACTTGGAAGAACTAGCTATTGTCGAGCAGTTTCCTAAAATGGAAGGTCGTCAAATGGTTATGGTTATGGCGCCGAAAAAGAAAAAATAAAACGTTGCTTGCAGCGTTTGTGTAGTTGCATAGGATGAGCGGCTAAGCGTCACTATTGATGCCAGTAATTCTTCAGGGCCATGCATTTTGCCTTGCTGGGTTGCAACTCAGGGATTTTATTAATTAATTGGAGCAAACAAATGCCTAAGATCAAGACTAACCGTGGGGCTGCCAAGCGTTTCAGACGCACGGGCAACGGCGGTTTTAAATGTGGTCAGTCCCACAGACGTCATATTCTGACTAAAAAATCGACTAAGAGAAAAAGACAGTTACGCGCGCCGGCAACTATCCATCCATCAGATGTGCGTATGGCTATACGCATGATGCCGTACAGTTAATCGAGGAAATAGAGCATGCCTAGAGTTAAACGCGGCGTAACAGCCAGAGCAAGACATAAAAAAGTATTAAAGCAAGCAAAAGGTTACTACGGCGCACGAAGCCGGGTTTATCGCGTTGCCAAGCAAGCGGTGATCAAAGCGGGTCAATATGCGTACCGCGATCGCAAACAGAGAAAACGTCAATTCCGCGCTTTGTGGATCGTCCGTATCAATGCGGCGGCTCGTCTCAGCGGAATGTCCTACAGTCGCTTCATCAATGGTTTGACTAAAGCTAACGTGAAGATAGATCGTAAAGTTTTAGCTGACATTGCTGTTCGTGATATTGCTGCATTTGCAAAAATTGCAGAAATTGCTAAAGAACATCAAAGCAAGCCTTAAGATTTTAGTTAGCTAAAATCCGCATATTCCCCCCTCTGTTTTTTGGAGGGGTGGGATTTGGCTTTAGGCCTTTTCCCATGAATTATCTCCAAACACCCACACACAGCGAGCTAAAACGTGTCCGCTACCCTAGAAGAGATTCTCGCGCAGGCATTAGAACAGCTTAGCGACTCAAAAGACCTTAACCAACTCGATCTGGTTCGCGTTCATTATCTGGGCAAAAAGGGTTTATTTACCCGACAGATGAAAGAACTCGGCGCACTCGAACCTGACTTAAGGCGCGCTGCCGGGCAAGTTATCAATCTGGCTAAAGATCAATTTCAACAGCAACTGGACGTTAAAAAAGAGCTGCTTGAAAATTCCGAACTAGCGGCAAGACTCAATCGCGAAGGCATCGACGTAACGCTGCCAGGCAGAGGTCAGGCAGTTGCAGGTTTGCATCCAGTTACGACTACCTTACGCCGTATCTCCAAGATTTTTGCCAGCGTCGGCTTTCAAGTCGTTGAAGGT
>CANNNV010000004.1 GCA_947506155.1 Methylococcaceae bacterium | reverse complement strand
CCTTGCTTAAAAAACGCAGGGAATCGAGCAGGATGTTGACGGTATCAGGGCGGGTGAATACCGGAATCCAGTGCAACACTGTCAGGGTGACGAAGTGCGCCTGTTGGGGTTGGGTTATTTTGTAGCGGCTTCTACCCATTATTCAGCGTCCGTATGCGTTCCCACGCAGGAGCGTGGGAACGAGAAAATTGAGGAAGATTTTAATGATTACGCATCGGACAATAAGCTTTCATAGGGAATTCGCAACCCGTCATGTAGACGCTTAACCATGCGTAGACTCAATGAGCGTTTACGATTTAGCACTTCAGAAACCCGACCACTGGAGCCAATGTATGCCTCAAGATCGCGTGGCGTAAGGCCTTGTTGCTCCATACGGAACTTAATAGCCTCAATAGGATCTGCTGAACTAATGGGATAGTATTTGTTTTCATAAGCCTCCACCAAGGCCACTAGAACCTCCATTTCTTCCGCTTCCGGCGTTCCCTCGTTGGCTTGAAATATCACCTCAAGACGCTTAAATGTAAGCGCAAGGTCTACGTCGTTACGGATAGGCTTAATATTCACTTACGTTCTCCACATCAATCTTGTTATATTGTTCATGGGTACCGATAAATTTTACCCATGCAATACAAGCTCTGTACTGCATTTCAACCACCAGCCTGTATTTATTGCCACCGATGTTAAAAACCACTCGATTATTAGCGCAAATACTGGCATTACCATAATTAACCTTAACCGCCTGTGGTGATGTCCATATTGCTTTCAATGCTTCTTCATGCCAACTTTCCAGTGGCGCTTGAGAATCACTATATTGGGGCTGTTCCCAAAATTTCTTTAAAGTGCTTTTAGCGATAATCCGCATGGCTTATTTGCTTCTCCCATTTTGGGAAATATTAACATCCGCGTATCGTATTAGCAATACTTAGCAGAGCTGCTACTTGACGATTTAGACGACTTCGAACGTCCGGCCGAGGGATTGGTTAGTTTTTTTACACCTTAAGTTTATGTTACATTGAACGGTGAGATTTGGTAACTTGTAGTGAGATTAAGTTTAGCGTAATAAAATGCCATTAAAAATTAGAGAGTTATTGAATAGTTTAGAAAAAGTTGGTTTTGTTAGCCGTGGTGGTAAAGGTAGTCATCGAAATTATGAGCACCCTAGTGGCGCTCGAATTACCATTTCTGGCAGATTGGGTGATGACGCAAAACCGTATCAAGAAAAATTAGTCAAACAAAAGCTAGGAGAGGTTTAACTTCATGAAAGATAGTGATAGATACTTGAAAATAGTGGAATGGTCTGAGGAAGATAGCTGTTATTTGGGTTCAGCTTTAGGCTTGATTGAATATTGTTGTCATGGTGATAATGAAGTAGACGTATTTAAGCAGTTATGTGTTATTACTGACGAATGGGTGGCTGTATTGAATAGTCAGCACAAGGAGTTACCGGTACCGATTGATTATCAACAACATAGAGCTGGTATGTAGCCCAATTTTGTATGATCAAAATTAAGTCACATAGGTTGGATTGTTAGCAATAATCGCGCACACAAATTAATGAATTTATGACAGATCTTACACACCAATTGGTTCAGTTGTTAACTCAAGCCAATACCAGTTATCGTAACGGCAATGCGCTAGGCGCATTGGAGCAACTTAAACCGGCTATCGAAGCCGATGCACTTGATGGTCTTTTGTTGGCAAGCCGCATTTACTGGTCTTTATGTCAACACGAGATGGCGCGGCAGGTACTAGCATCTTCGCCAGCACATGCAACAAAACCAGTGATTCAACAGACGTTGTGGCTGCTTGGCAGCCATTTTCAATTGCCTTTATCTGGTAAGAATGTCACGCTTGAACGAAGAGGGCGAGCGGATGCTTTTTTTGTTAAAACGTGCTGGAGCGATAGCGAGTTTATGTTGAAATTTCATCGCTTTGCAAAAAAAATAGGCAGCGATCAGGAATTGATAGCATTATTGGATGCCGAAGAAAATGCAAACTTGCTCACCAGTAGCGCATTACATTGGACAATTAACGATACAAAAGGTAATAAACTAGGCTTTATTAGTCTGGTAGATTTTTCTCTACCCTTTCGGCGAGCTGAATTGGTAATCGGTTTAATTGATCCAAAACCGGGTTTTGCCTTAGAAGCCTCGCTGTTGATAATAGATTTTGCATTCCGTCTACTTAAGCTAAATAAACTCTGCTCAGTCATCTATCAAGATAATCAAATAGCCATTGCAGCTACCGCGCACTTGGGTTTTGTCAAAGAAGGTGTTCTTCGTGAGCATATTTTTGATCAAGATTCAAAAAGTTTTGTCGATTTACATCTGTCATCACTACTGGCTAATGAATATTTCAACAATGCCAAGCTTAGTAAATTTAGTAAGCGTCTTATCGGTCTCTAAAGCAAACCGCCAGAAGTAAACATCTAGGCGGGGAATCCCTGGGTGCGCTGGTTTTCCTGAGGTGCTACGAGGTTTAAAGGATGGCGTGATCCGTTCCCTGAGCGGAGTCAACGGGCGGATTAAACAATTGATCCAGTGCTTTATGCACCTCATCAATACCGGTTTTTTTCAATGCTGAAAATAACTGTATCGTTAATGGAAAATTGGCATCTTTTAATTCATTTTGTACTTGCAGCAAGGTGTTTTTAGCCGCGCCGTAATTCAACTTATCCGCTTTGGTTAGCAATATATGCAGCGGTAATCCGGTATGTTCGCACCACTCTATCATCTGCCAGTCAAATTCAGTTAAAGGATGACGCACATCCATCACCAGAATAATGGCGCATAGCGACTTGCGACTGGTTAAGTAGGTTTCCATCAGCGCATGCCACTGTTTCTTTACCGCTAATGGCACTTTGGCATAACCGTAACCGGGTAAATCAACAAAGCGTTGCCGTTCATTAATTTCAAAAAAATTAAGCATCTGCGTTCTGCCCGGTGTTTTACTGATCCGCGCTAATCCGTGCTGCCGGGTTAAGGTATTTATCGCGCTGGATTTTCCGGCATTTGAACGTCCGGCAAAAGCCACTTCCATACCTTGATCTGTCGGCGTATTGCTGAGATGTGGTGAACTGTTAATAAATTTTGCTTGAGTGTAAACTGGGTTCATCGTTGTCTCGCTTAGAGTTACTATTTAGAGTAAAATTATTTATGCACCGAGCTGTAGGGACGACAAAAACTCGCCCTACAATAATTAACTATTCCGAAGGGGAACTTGATGAAGAAAAAATTGCAGGTACTTTCAATTTTTCTGGTGTTAACCAGTGCTGCAGGTATTTTACATGCAGAAGGCAATATTAACGCAGGAAAACAAAAATCAGCCTCCTGTGCCAGTTGTCACGGAGAAAATGGCAATAGCCTGGTTGCCGCATTTCCTAAACTTGCGCAGCAACATTCCTCTTATCTTCAACAACAGTTACACGCTTTTAAAGACGGGAAACGTAATGATCCGATGATGTCAGCGATGGCGATGGCATTAACCGATGAAGATATAGCCGATATTTCTGCTTATTACGCGACACAAAAAGTTTCCGAAAATGCCTTGCCTACCCCAGATTCTGACGATACCGCAGATAAATCTAACAAAGATATCCATGCTACCATTGCCCAAGGCAGTGATTTGTACCGTAATGGAGATTTGAAAAGAGAAGTGTCCGCCTGCATCGCTTGCCACGGTCCTTTTGGTGAGGGTAATAAACCGGCTTCATTTCCGGTTCTAAAATCACAACATGCCGACTATTTAATCAAAACGCTTACTGATTTTAAATCCGGTGCACGCAGTAATAATGCTGAAAATATTATGCACATGATTGCAAGAAAAATGACCGATCAGGAAATAAAAGCCGTTTCTTACCGTATATCAATGATGAAATAAGTGTAGGACGAATTTACCCGATAAATCTTACAGAGAATTAGCCATGCTTAAAAAAACGATCCAAACCAGCTTATTGATTTTATTACTTTCTTGTTCAGCTTTGTTAAAAGCCGAATCTATTGGTTATGAAACCCTGACACCGGCACAACCCACTCATAATCCTGATAAAATTGAAGTTATTGAATTTTTCTGGTATGGCTGCCCGCATTGCTTAAGCTTTGAACCGCTACTGCAACAATGGCTGAAAACTCTGCCCAAAAATGTTGAATTTATCCGTCAACCCGCTGTCTTCAGTGAGCTGTGGGGAAAACATGCTAAAGCGTATTTCACTGCTGAGGCATTGGGTGTCGTCGATAAAATTCATACGGATTTTTTTGATGCCATACAAAACAAAAAACAAAACCTTGAAACCGAAGAGCAGTTGGCTAAGTTTTTTGTTGCGCGCGGCGTTAATGAAAGTGAATTTCATGACGCTTATAATTCATTTTTGGTTGATGCCAAAATGCGCCAGGCAACAACCACAGCCAGTCGTTACGGTATAACCGGTGTTCCTGCAATTGTTATTAATGGCAAGTACAAAACGAATGGTCCTGTAGCTGGATCTCATGAAAAAATGATAGAGGTTATCAATCAACTAATAGCGCAGGAAAGCAAGGCAAAATAATAGTTAGCAGCGTACATGATTTAACTTGAGCAAGTTACAGGTGCTCAACTTATTTCATGCTCGTTGCTTAGAAGCAGCGCATTATAGGCATGCGCTTTTTCAAGTAGCCGATTATATTTATGCTCAACTTTGTCCATGATTTCAGTTAAGAACTCGGTTATCTGGACATTTTCAATACTTGCTGTTGCTGACAGCACCAACACTTCCAACTCACTCATTGCATCGGCATCGACAATTTCGTCCAGCAAGATCGCCGCCTCTGAAGCATTAATATTATCTTCAGCCAAATCCTGTTGCAGCACAGCAACGGCCTGAGTTATCTCCAGCGCCTTTTGATTAACCACGGCAAGTAGCGTTAAATTTTCGGTGAATTCAAGAAATTCATCCGCTGCTTTTTTAAGCTCATACAAGCGTAGCTCGTGTTTTGCTTTTAAGGTTTGCTGCATGGTTAAATCCCCTCACAAAAAAATTCCGATTACAATTTGGTTTTGCGGTTTGTTGATTAAGATGTCGAATCGTAGCGCTTAATGAGTTGTTGGTAATAATCGGCTTCGTTGATTTTCCCGCGCTTAATCACACCGGCAAGATAAATTTTAGCTTTTTTTACCAGCATAGCGACCGCAGCTTGCCTGTTTGGTTCGGATAACTGGCCTGCTGCCAGTGTTTTTTGTAGGGCGCTGATCCGAAATCGATCCATGCCCCAGTAGGCATTAGACAACTGATCATCATGACCGCCATGTTTGTTTATTTGCGCTTGTCCGACTAGTAAAACCGGATAAACTGCGCTAATTCTTAGCCACAGATCATAGTCCTCACAGGCGGGTAATTCGGTGTTGAATAAGCCTACATCGGCAAATACCGAGCGATGCAGTAAGACGGTGGATGGCGAGATTGCACAAAGTGGCAAACACTGGTTGAATATCCAACCACCGGTTTTGGCGTATTTTTGCGGAACCTTAACCGGGTTTCCGTTACGTATCCAGTTTTCTTCGGTGTGGCAAATCTTGTATTCAGGGTGGTTCGTTAATGCCGCTGTTTGCTTGTACAGTTTTTCAGCCAGCCATTCATCATCAGAATCCAAAAAAGCCAGCCAGTCCCCGGTAGCTTTTTCTATGCCTTGGTTACGTGCCGAGCTGACGCCAAGATTTTTCTGGTAATAATAGTTTGCTAGAGGAAACTCCTGGCTGACCATCAGATCAGTGCCATCGGTCGAGCCGTCATCTATGACCCAAACCTCAGCCGGTAGCAGGGTTTGGCCATAGACGGACAACAGTGCGCGCCTTAATAAGTCACGGCGATTGTAGCTGGGAATAACAACTGAAATTTTTATCAATGGGGCCTTTAGTTGTTACCCGGTGCGCTAATGGCTTTCGGTGTTTCTGAGCCATCGCTTTCGGCAGCGCTTTTCAGATAAATTTGTTTCAAGCGGTTAAAAGCCGACCATAAGGTTTTATCCATCACCACTTCATTACCTATAGACACGATGACCCGGGTTAATTCAGGGATTTTGTTGTCGGTTGAGGCCAGATAAATAGGGTGGACATATAAAACGGTATTGCCCATGGGTAGAATAATCATGCGCCCCAGTTCCACAATGGAACCATGCTGATCCCATAAGGAGAATTGTTCGGAAATTTCAGGATTCTGGTTAATCAGCGCTTCAACTTGTGCGGGGCCATTGACCTGAACATCCTTGCCGAATTTATAGACCGTAATGCCGGGTTTGTAATCGGCGCCACAGTTGGTTTTATCCAATGTTCCGGCAACTCCTATCATGCTGAGATTGTTTCGGTTAACTGGTGTCATTGGGTTAATGAGTACAAATTCTTCAGTATCCTTGCAGTTGCCAAAATCCATAGTCTGATAATAAGGCAGTACCGGTTGGCCACGGACATTGGCCTGAGCCCAGGTTTCGGCCTGTTCGTAGAATAGTTCAGGACTATTCTGGTGATATTTTGCATAGACTTTCATCTGTAAATAATAAAGATCACGGGGATAGCGCAGATGAATTTTTAAGTCGGCGGGCATCTCGTCCAGATTTTTAAATAAGCCAGGATAGGCGCTGCTGTAAGCCTGAATAATCGCATCCGAAGGATCGGAAATATAAAAATCGACATCGCCATCATAGGCATCGACAACAATCTTGACTGAATTGCGAATGTAGTTGAAATCCTGATGACCTTCGAGAAAGTCATCGCCTGCCGGCTTGGCTACCGGATATTTGTTGGATAAGGTGTAGGCATCTTGTATCCAGTAGAACCTATCCTTGGTTATCACTAGGTAAGGGTCTTTATCCAGATGTAAAAAAGGAGTTAGCGTGTTGATGCGCTGGGTTATATTTTGGCGGATCTTGATCTTGCTTTGGGTGGTGATATTGGATGAAAAGAAGATTTTTTCATCGTTGAAATAAAAAGCCAGCAAGGCTTTTCTAAACAGAGAGGGTATTGGAATCCCGCCTTCACCGTGATAAGTATCGGTGATGCTCGGCTCCGAGCCGGCAATGCCTTCGGCGTTGAGCTTGTTGGGGACTACCGCATAATGGTAGTGTTCCAGACCATAGTAGATGTCGGGATGTTTGACGGTAAAGCCGACATCGGAGTGCAGGTTTAAATCGCGCAAATACCAGATTAACGGGTTGTCGGCATCCTGTGCAGCCGGGGTGACGACAGCACCGTAACCATGGGTGTAGCGCAAATGAATATTCTCCCAGTTTTGCGCTTCGGGTGGCAGCTTGGAAATGTTGATTTCCCGTGCCGCGAGATCGACCTGCCGGATATGGTCGAGAATAAAATAGCGATCCTCATCAACAGATAGGATTTTGTAATAAGGCCTGATCTCCTGTAACTGCTTATAACTGTCTATGATAAATTCTCGATCCCATACCGGAATATTTTCGAAATGTTTTTGCGTACTCCAGGTTGCTATATCCTGTGCTGCATCCAGCTTGATAGGCACTTCAATGGTTTTGATATTCTTTAAATCGTAAGCCGCCAAGGTTGCGTCAATGTTATTTTGCATCGGTGAGTTATTGCTTTTTACCGGATTTGGATTGACGATATATTTCTGCATTAAAGCCGGAATAAATTCAATCTTCGGTAAGGCGACGGCAAAAAGGAAGATGGTTAGTGCAATTAAAAATGGGGCTTTTACCCGATGCTTTTCTGAAAAAATAAACAAGCCGGCGGTGATTGCTGTCGCTACGAAAGTAATAATTTTCAGCCAGATCAACGGTAATTGATAGCGTAATTCGATAAAGCCCGGGCCATAAAAAACCGGTTCGTGGCTATTGGTGTACAGCAGGGTAAAACGATCCAACATGAAACCCCATACCACAAACGCAATGACAAAACCGACCAGAACCGTTAAATGTATTTTGGCGCCTAACTGGAATTTCTCGCTTTGATTGGGTATGAAAATATGTTCTAGCCAATATAAAATACCGACCATGCTGAAAATCAGCGTAGCGGTGGTCAACAGGTTTTGCTGAATCAGCATGTAGGTCGGATAAGACAGCATATAAAAGCCGACATCCTTGCCGTAAACCGGATCGATTACGCCAGAATCTGTGCCAAAAAAGAACAGTAAAGTTGATTCCCACTGATCATAAAAAGGAATCGCAACAAATATAGCCAGCACCAGGGATATCGGTGTGTACACCTTGGCCGAGCCATTCATAAAGGTGTCGGCAAAACGCTGGAAGTGTTGGCGTTTGTCTATGTTGTTTAATATCTCGTTCGGTGGATTCAAGCCCAAATAGCGCGAAGCTATCCAGAAATGAAAAAAGAAAATGACAAAAAATCCCAGGGTTACGCCGCCGGAAAGAAAGAATTTGTACAGCAGTCTTAGCCAAAAATAGGCTTCAAGTTTTAAGGATTGATACCACCATAAGTCAACAAACAGATCAAGGAAGATGAAATGGAAGACGACAAATAAAATGGCAGTAATTAAAAGTATCGCTCCAATGAGCGCGGGTAAAAACTTCAGGTTGCGCATAACGTCCTCTTGATAAAATTATTCTGGAAAGCCGATTAAAGTCTCGGTTGGGCGGTTCAATAGACTTTTTCGATTAGTGGCAGTTGATTATTCAAGTAGTAATTTCGCTCAAGTTGAAACAAGAGGCTAGTCCAATAATTCCGGATAAAATTATTGGACTAACCTCCTGCCGTTGGTGTTTGGCTTTGCGACTGTACTTGCTTTTGTCGCAAAAAGTTTGCGCTTTATTAAACAGGTGCGCGTACTTTGCAACCGGATTTTGGTTAGGAACATATTCTGTCCCTTGCGGATTTTTACGTTTTTTCATGGATTACCTCTTATAATAAGACAAGTTTGTGTGTGTGACACAATATACCATTTTTTAAGAGTAGATAGCGCTAGTGAAATTTAGAAAAGATTTTGATGTGATTGTGGTGGGCGGCGGCCATGCCGGTACTGAAGCTGCGTTGGCCTCGGCCCGGTGTGGGGCGAAAACCTTGTTGCTGACGCAAAATATCGACACCTTGGGCCAAATGAGTTGCAATCCTGCCATAGGCGGAATAGGCAAGGGGCACTTGGTTAAGGAAATTGATGCGCTGGGCGGGGTGATGGCTCAGGCTATTGATCTGGGTGGCATACAATTTCGTACCCTGAATGCCAGTAAAGGCCCGGCAGTCCGTGCAACGCGGGCTCAGGCGGACCGGCTATTGTACAAACAGGCGGTAAGAACTGTGCTGGAGAACCAGCCTAACCTGGCTTTGTTTCAGCAGACCGTGTCCGATTTGATCGTCGAAAACGGCAAGGTTGCCGGGGTTAAAACCCAGATGGGTTTGAACTTTACCGCCAGAGCAGTCATTTTAACCACCGGCACTTTTTTAGGCGGGAAAATACATATTGGCCTGGAAAATTATAGTGGCGGTCGTGCGGGCGATCCGGCCTCGATTGCGTTATCCGAGCGTTTACGGGAATTGCCGTTTCGGATCGACCGCCTGAAAACTGGTACGCCGCCGCGTATCGATGGCCGAACTATAGATTTTAGCAAACTGGAAGAGCAGCACGGCGACACGCCGGTACCGGTGTTTTCGTTTATCGGTAAACCAGCTCAGCATCCCCGGCAGATTCCCTGTCACATCACCCGCACTAACAGTAAAACTCACGACATTATCCGTGCCGGCCTAGATCGTTCGCCGTTGTATTCGGGCGTGATAGAAGGCATAGGCCCACGTTATTGTCCGTCGATTGAAGATAAAGTCGTGCGTTTTGCCGATAGAGATTCGCACCAGATTTTTGTCGAACCGGAAGGTCTGACTACCCATGAGATTTATCCAAACGGCATCTCGACCAGTCTGCCTTTTGATGTGCAGTATGAATTCGTGCGCTCGATGCTGGGCTTTGAGAATGCCGAAATCGTGCGTCCCGGTTATGCGATCGAATATGATTTTTTTGATCCCCGTGATTTGAAATCCTCGTTGGAAACCAAGCACCTGGGCGCGCTGTTTTTTGCCGGCCAAGTCAATGGCACGACCGGCTATGAAGAGGCGGCGGCGCAAGGCTTGATCGCGGGGCTTAATGCCGCTCGCCTAGTTCAGGGTCTGGAAAGCTGGTGCCCTGGCCGCGACCAAGCCTATATCGGCGTGATGATAGACGATTTAATTACTCGGGGCACCCAGGAGCCTTACCGAATGTTTACCAGTCGCGCCGAATATCGCTTGCTGTTGCGCGAAGACAATGCCGATTTGCGTTTGACCGAAAAAGGTCGGGAACTGGGACTGGTCAATGAGCAGCGCTACCGGGCATTCGAGCTTAAGCGCGAGGCAATTACGCAATTACAGAGCGACCTGAAACAGGTTTGGGTCAGGACGGAATCGGCTGAGGCTGAGCAGGTCGAGCAATACTGGGGCAAGCCGTTGTTGAGGGAAGCAAACTTGATGGAGTTGCTGCGCCGTCCGGAAGTTGATGTCAAACAGTTATTGTCATTTATGCAGGGCGCTGAAACTATAGATACCCAGGTCGCCGAACAGGTTGAAATCCAGGCCAAATATGCCGGCTACATAGACCGGCAGCAAACCGAGATAGATCGGGCTTTGCGCTATGACCACCTGCGTATGCCGGAGATCATTGATTACACCGGCGTTCCTGGTCTTTCCAATGAAGTGAGTGAAAAACTTAAAAAACAGCGGCCGGAAACCCTGGGGCAGGCATCACGCATCCCCGGCATGACCCCGGCCGCTATTTCCTTATTACTGGTTTATTTAAAGAAGAAAAGCGCCTGATGGAAGCATGTAAAGACATCCTGGTTTCCGGGATAACAGCCTTAAACTTGACCGTTACTGACGAACAGCTAGAGCAGTTGCTAGCCTTTATAAAGCTGATTGAAAAATGGAATAAAGCTTATAATCTGACCGCAATACGAAACCGTGAGGAAATGGTGAAGCTGCATATTCTGGACAGCTTGGCGATACTTCCTCATCTCGAAGGCAAGCGGATCATTGATATTGGTACCGGTGCAGGTTTGCCGGGCATCCCGCTGGCCATCTGTCTGCCTGACATCAGCTTTACTTTGCTGGATAGCAATGCCAAGAAAACCCGGTTTGTCCAGCAGGTAGTCTTGGAATTAAAGCTTAAAAATGTCGATATTTTTCATAGTCGAGTAGAAAATCATCAGCCCAAGCAGGGCTATGATGCAGTGCTTGTGCGGGCTTTTGCCAGTTTATCGGAGATAATCAAATTAACTTCGCATTTACTGGTGAAGGGTGGGGTATTACTAGCAATGAAAGGGCAGAATCTGGAGCAAGAACTGGCAGAGATAACAGCGAAAAGCGCGGTGATATCGGTGAGTGTTCCGGGGACTGATGTTGAACGATGTCTGGTACGAATAGAATTGCCTGAATAGGCCGAGGTAAGGTAGTGGGAAAAGTAATTGCCGTAACCAATCAAAAAGGTGGCGTAGGAAAAACGACCACCAGCGTAAATCTTGCGGCTTCACTGGCGGCAGTACAGCGTCGGGTGCTGCTGGTAGATCTTGATCCCCAGGGTAACGCGGCCATGGGCTGTGGTGTCGATAAGCAGACAGTTAACTATTCCAGTTATGATTTATTGATGGAAGAAGTCCCTGCGAGTGAGGCGGTTATTAATCTTCCGGATATCGGTTTTTCGGTGATACCTGGAAACTCCGATTTAACAGCGGCTGAAGTGCATTTAATACAAGCCGACCACCGGGAGAGGCGACTGGCCGACGCATTGATTTCGATAAAAGCAGACTATGACTTTATTCTGATCGATTGCCCACCATCGTTGAATATGTTGACCTTGAATGCGATGGTTGCGGCTGACAGTCTGTTGATACCGATGCAGTGCGAATATTACGCGCTTGAAGGACTGTCAGCGTTGATGAGTACTTTGAAAAATATTCAGGATACGGTCAATCCTAAACTGCATTTGGAAGGCATTTTGAGGACGATGTACGATGATCGAAATCGCCTGACCAAGGATGTTTCGGAACAGTTGATACGCTATTTTGGAGATAAAGTATTTAGAACCTGTATCCCCAGAAATATTCGCTTGGCAGAAGCGCCCAGTCATGGTTTACCCGCACTCAGCTATGATAAATCTTCGCGTGGGGCCTTGGCCTATGTCGCGTTGGCCAATGAAATGATTAATAAAGAGAAATTGTGAATGGCTGTAAAAAAGCGCGGATTAAATCGAGGACTGGATGCTTTATTAGGTAATGTTCCCGATCAAGATGAGCAAGGAGAGCACCAGCTTCTTACTTTACCTATCGAGTATATGCAGCGGGGCAAATTCCAACCAAGAAAGGATATGGACGCTGAAAAATTGCAGGAGCTAGCGGAATCGATAACAGCACAAGGTATCATACAGCCGATAGTGGTACGCAAGCTTGCATCGGAAAAATATGAAATAGTTGCTGGAGAGCGGCGCTGGCGTGCCGCACAATTGGCTGGCTTGCAGCAAGTACCGGTGGTGATTAAGGAAATAGACGATCGGGCGGCGATGGCGATAGCGCTGATTGAAAATATTCAACGGGAAAATTTGAATCCACTGGAAGAGGCCGATGCATTAAAACGGTTGCTAGACGAATTTGTAATGACTCATCAACAAGTTGCCGATGCGGTGGGCAAGTCACGCACTACGGTGACAAATCTATTGAGACTAATTGAGCTACAGCCCGAAGTAAAAAAGTTATTGATCGGCAGGCAACTGGAAATGGGGCATGCACGCGCATTACTGCCTTTGGAGGGGCTAAAGCAAGTCATTGTAGCTAACAAGATTGCTAAGGAAGGTTTGACGGTCAGGGCTGCTGAGCGTTTAGTTAAGGAAAGTCAGCTCGAAGCTAAAGCACCCAGAGTCAGAGAAATAGATAAAGACACCTTGCTTTTACAAGAAGACTTAACTGCAAAACTGGGTGCAAAAGTAGTGATTGAGCATAAAGAAAGCGGCGCAGGAAAACTGGTTATTGCTTATTCCAGTCTAGAAGAGTTGGATGGAATTCTTGAAAAGATTAAAAATCAATAAGATGCCGATTAGTGCCCGGTCTATTTTTGGCTCATCATTTCTGTTAGTTGTCTCAACGCTTGCCCTCGGTGACTCAGCGAATTTTTAACTCGTGCCGATAATTCTGCTGAGCTGCAATTTTGCTCCGGCACCCAGAATACTGGATCATAACCAAAACCGTTTTCACCGGCTCGATGATCCAAAATACGACCTTCCCAGACACCTTGAGCGATCACAGGGCAGGGATCATTAGCATGTTCAAGAAACACCATCACGCAGATAAATCGGGCAGTACGCAGCTGTTCTGGAACACCGTTAAGTTCTTGCAGTAGCTTGTTCAGATTGTCCTGATCACTGGCATATATCCCTGCATATCGGGCTGAAATAACACCGGGCGCACCGTTTAAAGCATCAACCACCAGTCCAGAATCGTCAGCTATCGCCGGCAACTTGCAATGGAAGGCTGCATTTCGGGCTTTCAAAATTGCATTTTCTACAAAGGTAGATCCGGTTTCTTCGCATTCCCGCACATTGAACTCAGACTGCAACACCAGGGATTGATCCCGCAATATCGCTTGTATTTCCCTGATCTTACCGGGATTGCCACTGGCTAGAACAATTTTTTGTGAAAAACTCATTTATGATTTTCTATGGCGTAGCGTTGTTTTTCCAGTAAATCTTTAATGCCTGAGCCGGCCAGTTCCAGCATGGCGTCCAGCTCATCTTTTCTGAACGCATGCCCCTCGGCTGTGCCCTGTACTTCAATAAACGCACCGGCATCGTTCATGACTACATTCATGTCAGTTTCAGCATTACTGTCTTCGGCATAATCCAGATCCAGTACCGGTACGCCGTTAAAAATACCCACGGAAACCGAGGCAACCTGACCATGCAACGGATTGACCTTGATTTGTTTGCGTTTAAGCATTTTTTCTATCGCCAGCGACAGCGCAACAAAACCGCCGGTAATTGCCGCAGTGCGAGTTCCGCCATCTGCTTGTAGCACATCGCAATCGATCATGATGGTATGTTCACCCAGAGCCTTTAAATCAATGGCGGCGCGCAGAGAGCGACCTATCAAGCGCTGAATTTCCAGAGTTCGACCGCCTTGTTTGCCATGACTGGCTTCCCGACCCATCCGGGTATGGGTCGAGCGTGGCAACATGCCGTATTCGGCGGTAATCCAGCCTTCGCCTTTGCCTTTAAGAAAACGGGGGACACTCCGGTCGACACTGGCCGTGCAAAGCACCCGGGTATCACCAAACTCAACCAGAACCGAGCCTTCTGCATGCTTGGTAAAACCGCAGGTAAATTTTATGTCTCTTAGTTGATCTGGGTTGCGTCCGCTAGGTCTCATTGATTGTTCCGTTAAATTGAAAAACCGCACAGTATACCTGAATAGTAGGCTGTTTAGTGGCTCAATTTATCCGCGCCTAGAAATTGCAGCTGTTAAATCACGATCAGCGCTCAGAAGATGCGAAAGACTTACAGAAAAAGATGGATCAACTAACCACATAATCCCGTAGCTCAGGTTGGCGTAACATCTAAGCAGCATAGCCGAGATAAGCCCTGTAGCCGGCAACAACCGATAGTATTAGGAACAGGGTTCCGCTGACCTTATGCAATAAGCCTAAGGGCACTTTTTGTAAAATAGTACGGCCTGCCAGAATGCCGAGAGCCGATGTTGACGCTAGTGCGGCGGTTGAACCAAACCATACCGCAAGAGGCACGGCGGTGCTGCTTAATGCGACAACCGCCAGTTGAGTTTTGTCGCCGAATTCAGCGACGGCAATCAATAAAAAAGTGGTAAAGAAAATGCCATGACCACTTTTCTCCCTCACTTCCTCAGTTTCATCTTCAATTTCTACGCGCAAGGAATGAATGCCAAAACCGGCAAACAGGAAGGCGACAATGGCTGCGACAATATATTCCGGCAACCAATTGGCAATGGCGACACCAAACACAACCGCAAGCGTGTTTAAAAAAGCAAAAGCTGCAACAGCCCCCAGTAAAACCGGCATAGCCCGGTGCCGCGAGGCTAGTGTCATACAAACCAGTTGGCTTTTGTCGCCAATTTCAGCTGCCGCAATCAGCGCAAAACTGGTCGCTGCGCTGGTTGATATTTCGGTAACATTGCCAAGGTTCAGTAATAATAAAAAATGCTGTAAAGAGCCTTGAAGATTTTCAAACACAGTTGCTGTGCTCAGTGCGTTTAAAAAATGCTGTAAATAACTTTGAAAATGATCCATTTTTCGTATTCTAGTTATTGTGTGATGTGTAAGTATTAACCGAGCATATTGTCCAGCATCATCATAATAATGAAGCCAGTCATCAACGCAAAAGTGGCATAGCGGGAACGACCGTTGGAATGGGTTTCGGGAATGATTTCTTCGCTGATCACAAATAACATTGCACCAGCAGCAAAGCCCATCGCTATCGGCAGGATGGGTTCAAAAACGGTAACCATGGTGATGCCGAGCAAGCCGCCTATCGGCTCGACTAAACCGGTCAGTGTCGCAATGCCTACCGCTCGCCATTTGTTGTAGCCTAGTCCAACCAGCGGTAGCGCCACAGCCAGGCCTTCGGGGATATTTTGCAGCGCTATCGCAATAGCCAGAACTACGCCGTTTTTCATTTCCCCTGAACCAAAACTAACGCCAACTGACATGCCTTCGGGAAAGTTATGGATGGTGATTGCAATAATGAATAGCCAAATTTTCTTTAGCGAATTTAAATGCACATCGGAAATGGAATCAAAATGCACATGCGGTAGTTGACGGTCAGCGTAATGTAAAAATAAGGCGCCGATCATCATGCCGATGGAGACGATGTAAATGCCTTTTCCGGGCCAGATCAGGTTGCCATAACTCATGCCAGGAACCAGCAGCGAAAAGGCCGTCGCCGCCAGCATGACTCCGGCGGCTGCACCGAGCATGCTGTTGAAGGTGTTTTTGGAAATGGTTTTGAAGAACAGCGCAGGCAACGCGCCAACGCCTGTCGCCAAACCTGCCAGAATGCTGGCAAGAAAACCGATAACCACCAGCTTGCCAAAAAGCAAATACAAACTGCCAAACACCAGCAGTTGTGATAACAAAAATAATCCAGCCACTGTCGCCCAGCGTTGTAGCGGCGGCAGAGCCAGTAACTTCTGATAGTTTTCAGTGGATTTTAGGGCGGCTATTTGGTGTTCAAAATAGCGCTGCAATCTTGTTAGCGTCTTGATTGTTATAGTCATCAGGTTTTCCTGTTTAGGATATGCGTGAAGCATTATAACCAAATAGCCAAGGTTTGGGTTGTTTGTGGTGATCCAGGAATATTTCCTTTTCTTGGCCGGTGGCTAGTGTCTGCGCAATTCTTTGGCTATCATGGCCGACTATCTAACTGAGATTATTCATGAAAAAACTTGTATACACACTAATTGGACTCGGTCTGACGGCTGCTAGTGCAGTCTCGGCTAAAGATCAGCCGCTTGATTTGGGTATCATAGACGTGGTCAGCGTCACGCCGCTGCAAAGCAATGGATTAGCCGCTAGTAAAATACCCGCCAATATTCAAACGGTTTCTTCCGAGCAGCTGGAAAAAGCCCAAAGCATCAGCCTAGCAGAGTATATCAACCGTTATCTGGGTAGTGTACATATTAATGAGGCGCAAAATAATCCATTGCAGCCGGATATTTCCTATCGTGGTTTTGTTGCTACACCGCTGCTGGGTTTGCCGCAAGGCTTATCAACTTATGTGAATGGTGTGAGGTTTAACGAACCGTTTGGCGATACCGTTAATTGGGATTTAATTCCCCAAGGGGCGATAGATTCGATGGCTTTATATCCTGGCTCTAACCCAGTTTATGGTTTGAACAGTTTGGGTGGTGCAATATCGATTAAAACTAAAACCGGGTTTTCAGCGCCTAAACATCAGATTGAAACATATGGCGGTTCCTGGGGTAGGCATTCGGAAGAATTAAGCAGTGGCTGGAATAATGGTACCTGGGGATATTTTTTAGACCTGCATCATTTTGAGGAAGATGGCTGGCGGGATTTTTCACCGACTAAGGCCGATCAGGCCTTCGGCACCTTGAGCTGGCGTGGTGATAAGGGGTCTTTGGATCTGACTCTGGGCGGCAATGACAACAACATGCGTGGTAACGGTGCAGCGCCTATTCAGTTGCAGCAACAAAATCGGGCTGCGGTGTTTACCCATCCCGATCAGACCACTACGCGGATGTTTTTTTCCGAACTGGCCGGTAGCTATGACCTGGCTGATGATATTGAAGTGAGCGGTAATACCTATTTTAGGCAGAACCGGATCAGAACCTTTAATGGCGATAACAGTGATTATGACGCCTGTGAGCTCCCGGGTAATGCTGGAAATTTATGCGAAAATCCAGGTCTCGATGAGCAGGAAGTTGATGATATTAATGGTGATGAGGTGCGTGCCGATGATGCCGTTCAAGGCGCAACCAACAACACCAGCCAAACCAATATGCGTAGTCGGGGGGGTACGTTACAGACTGCGTTTGCCAGGGACTTGTTTAAACATCAAAATAATCTGACCGTAGGTGCTAGTTATGATTATGCTGATACCCATTTTGGTTCAAATACCGAACTGGGTTCGCTGACCGATACCCGTGGAACCACGCAAAGCGGCGTTTTTGTTGATGAATCCAAGGTTCGACTGCATACCGATACCTCAACGTTCGGTGTTTTTTTGACCGACAGCTTTTCGATTACCAAGGATTTAACGGCGACCGTCGCCGGGCGTTATAACCACATCCACATCAACATGGACGACAGGTATAAAAACGATCCGTTAAAAAACCTGGATGGGTCTCATACCTTTGAGCGGTTTAACCCGTCTGCCGGATTGACCTACCAGATCAGGGATAACCTGAATGTCTACGGCAGTTACAGCGAGTCGGCGCGCGCACCTACGCCGATGGAATTAAGCTGTGCAGATCCTTTGGCACCGTGTAAATTGCCCAACTCGTTTGTGGCCGATCCGCCTTTGCAGCAGGTGGTTGCCAAAACCTGGGAAGCCGGGGTTCGAGGGGATTTGGATAAATTGTTAGGCAAGGGGAATTTGAAATGGAATCTGGGTTATTTTGATACGATAAATCATAACGATATTATTTTTCGCCGCGATGCCTCCAGCGGCATTATCAGCCAGGGTTATTTCGATAATGTGGGCAAGACCCGCCGCTACGGCATAGAAGCGGGGACAACGGTCAACTATCCGCAGCTGTTCAGCAGCATTGATGACTGGCATTTTTCGACCAACTATACCTATTTGAATGCCCGGTTTATGGATGGTTTTGATATACAGAACCCGCTGAATACTGACGAGGCTATTGCTGTTGGCAAGGGCGACAGAATCCCCGGCATCCCCGAACACATTTATAAGGCGGCTGTTGGAGTTGATTTATGGCGGCGCGTGTCGCTAGGTGTTGACGGCAACTACAGCGGCAATAAGTATTTTAGAGGTGATGAGGCCAATACCACTGCGCCATTAGTCGGTTACTGGCTGTTTAATGCCACGGCGGAATATAAAGTAACCAAGAATTTTTCCGTATTTGGTAAAGTTAATAATGTCTTTGACAAGAACTATAACTCTTTTGGAGTTTACGGACAGGCCAATGAAGTCTTGCCAGGATTTAATGACGGCCGCTTTGTATCTCCCGGTGCGCCCAGAGCTGGTTGGATTGGTGTGCGTTTGACGCTGTAGCGCCAGAAATTTTAGGCAATAAAAAGCCCGCATAAAGCGGGCGTGTTGGATGCTGTTATTATTATTGTTTAGTTGTTAAATTTTACAACTTGCTCCAAGCAGTGACTCTTAAGTTTATTATTATCAGTTAATCTAAAAGACTAAATTCCCCCTCTTATTCGGTCTTAAACCGTGCTTAGTCCGTTAAGCAGGCGCAGATTTTATTCAACTAACTCTTTTCTGTCTATTTAAAAATAAGTGTTTTGTAAGAAAAAGAGTACATTGTCATAATTTTGTAACAATTACAGTATTTTACAGATCTTGGAATAAATATAATAAAAAAACAACAGGCAGCCAGTGCCTGTTGTTTACTTTGTATCCAGGTTTTTCAACGGTTACGTCGAGCTTCTTCTTCCTGATTAGAAAAGAAATTAAGCCGCTCATTTAGGATAGACGATAGCTGGAAATTCAGGCCTTTTGATTTTTGAGCCAGTTTAATTTGCAAGATGGCATCTTTAGTTTGTCCCGTTGCATAGTAGTATTCCGCGAGGTAACGATGCGATTCGGCAGGCTGATTTAAGTCACTATAAACTTGCGCCAGTAGTTCTGAATACATCGGTAGGTGCTGGGTTTTTGGTGTTAACAGAAATAAATTTTTCTGTGCTAGCGCAGCATTACCGGCTTTAAGCAGCGAACTAATATATTCCAGCTTAATGGCTTCATTCTCGGGAAATTGCTCGGTCAGTTTCTTATAGCGGGATAAGGCTAGGTTGTAATTTTTGCCATCCAGCGCGGTGCGAGCCAGCCCAGTTAAGTATTGCGGCTGGTTAGGGTATGCTTTGCTCAATTGCTGAAACATATTTTCCGCTTCAACGAATTTTTGCGCGTTAAGCATCCACATTGCAAGTCCATAGCGAGCAACGGTGCGCTGCTCTGTCGTGCCTTGATCTATGCGCAGTTGGAAATATTTAAGAGTGTCGGCATTGTCGGTGCTAGTTAGTACCCGAATTTTTGCTTTGGTTAATTGATAGCCGAGTGAGTCCGGATATTGTTTGTAAGGATAGGTTTCGGCGCGTCCCCGGGTGTCGGAAATACGCGAGGCCGTCACCGGGTGAGTCCTTAAAAATTCAGGAATATTCTGTCCAGAATAGCGGCTAGATTGCTGTAGCCGCTCGAAAAAAGTGGGCATGCTACGCGGATCGTATTGTGAAGCGGCCAAAGTTTGCATACCGACACGATCCGCTTCGGCTTCATTTTCGCGGGTAAAATTAATTTGAAACTGAACGCTGCCGGCCTGAATTGCTACGACAGCTGCCTGTCCCAGCGCCGGGGATTGGGTGCCCAATAAGACCGCTGCCAGAGTTGCGGCGACAGTGGGAATCGATAAACGGCTGGACGCTTCATAAGCCCGGTACAAATGGCGCTGGGTAACGTGAGCAATTTCGTGTCCCATAACCGAGGCCAGCTCACTTTCGGCTTCGGTCACTAATATTAAACCCGAATTTACGCCAATATAGCCGCCGGGTCCTGCAAAAGCGTTAATGTTATTTTCCAGCACCACAAAAAAATGAAATGGATTGCCAGGCAAGTCGCTATTGGCAACCAGTCTTTGACCAATAGTTTCAATATATTGCTGGATTTCTGCATCTTGGTTGATGGTGATTTGTGAGTGCAGGCTGCGAAAAAAAGCGGCGCCAAACTCTTTTTCTTCAGCCGGAGAAATCAGAGTGCCGGAAGAATCGCCCAGATCGGGCAGGTCAATTTTGGTGATCTCGACCGCCTGTTGTGTAGCAGGATAGAGAGTCAGGCTCAAAGCCAGGGTCATAGCGGAGAGTTTGAATTTCATGCGATGGGGAGGGTTCTTAACCGAATTTATGCTGGACTGAGCCATTGTTGCAGATATTGCTTGGTTTCGCTAGCGGCGAGCTAAGCATGTCAGTTTTCATTCTGCACTCTGTTATGGCGACTTGACGCTCAATTTACAAGGAACTTGTACAGTTATTTACTTACGTACGGTGTACTTTTGCTTTAAGGTGTTAAATGTCATTAATTTTGTGGTAATGTGTGCGCCGATAACATTAAAAAAAAGGATGAAATACCGTGGCAGACATTAATCCCTCTCAACAAAAACACGCACTAACCGCCAGTACGGTGGCCTTCACCACATGTTTTGCAGTTTGGACCATCTTTTCCATTATCGGTCTGCAAATTCAGAAAGACTTGGGTTTAAGCGAGACTGAATTTGGTTTGCTGGTCGGTACGCCGATACTTTCCGGCTCATTGATACGTTTGATGCTGGGCATCTGGAGCGACCAATACGGCGGTCGTATCGTTTATGTGCTGGTGATGGTGACAGCGGCTATTGCGACTTTATTGTTGACCACGGTTGAAACCTATACGATGTTTCTGGTGGCGGCCTTGGGTATCGGTGTTGCCGGCGGTTCCTTTGCAGTCGGTATCGCTTATGTATCTCGTTGGTTTCCCAGGGAGCAGCAAGGTACGGCCTTGGGTATTTTTGGTCTCGGCAACGTCGGCGCGGCGGTGACCAAGTTCACGGCACCTTTTGTGATGGTTGCCTTTGGCTGGCATGCGGTGGCCCAAATCTGGGCCTTGGTGCTGTTGCTGATGGCTGCTGTTTTCTGGTTTTTCACTGAAGATGAGCCGATGCTCAAAGCCAGACGCAAGTCCGGCCTCAAACCTGAATCATTTCTAAAGCAGCTGGAACCGCTGAAGGATATGCGGGTCTGGCGATTTTCGCTGTATTATTTTTGCGTGTTTGGCGCTTTTGTTGCTTTAGCGCTTTGGCTGCCTCGCTATCTGGTTGGTGCTTACGGTTTTGATATCAAGACGGCGGGCATGCTGGCGGCGGCGTATTCCATTTTTGCCAGTCTGTTTCGGGCCTTAGGTGGCTGGTTATCCGACCGTTACGGGGCGCGGTTATTGATGTACTGGACGTTTATTGTTGGCACGGTCTGTACCTTTTTCCTGTCTTACCCACCAACCGAGTACATCGTACACGGCTCTAAAGGCGATATTGCTTTTAGTCTGGCGCTACAACCTATGGGTTTTATCCTGTTGATTTCTACGCTGGGTTTATTCATGTCTTTTGGCAAGGCGGCGGTGTACAAGCATATTCCGGTGTATTATCCCGATAATGTCGGCGCGGTTGGCGGCGCAGTAGGCATGATCGGTGGCCTGGGTGGTTTCTTGCTGCCGTTGACTTTCGGCATGCTGAACGATTTGACCGGCATCTGGAGCAGCTGCTTCATGCTGCTGTTTGTGTTGATGACGATCGCGCTGACTTGGATGCACTTTTCCATTGTTCGGATGGAACGCCGGGTTGTGCCTGAGCTGGCCAAAATCTCCAAAGATTTGCATGAGCTGAGTCATCCGTCACCGCTAGTGCTGACCGACTGGAATCCTGAAGATAAGAGCTTTTGGGAAAAGACCGGCAAGCGCATTGCCACCCGTAATCTGTGGATCAGTATTCCTGCGTTATTGCTTGGATTTGCGGTGTGGATGGTGTGGAGTGTGGTGGTTATTAACCTGCCCAGTATCGGCTTTAAATATACCACCAACGAATTGTTCTGGTTGGCGGCGTTACCAGGGCTTTCGGGTGCAACCTTACGGATATTCTATTCGTTCATGGTGCCTATTTTTGGCGGTCGTCGCTGGACGACCATCAGTACCGCCTCATTATTATTGCCGTCGTTATGGATAGGTTTTGCGGTGCAAAATCCAGAAACGCCTTATCTGTTAATGGTGGTCCTGGCCTTGTTATGCGGTTTTGGCGGCGGCAATTTTGCCTCCAGCATGGCCAATATCAGTTTCTTTTATCCGCAGTCACAAAAAGGCACGGCTCTAGGTTTGAATGCCGGCTTGGGTAATCTGGGTGTTAGCACCGTGCAGTTTGTAGTGCCGCTGGTTATTGCTGCGGGTGTATTTGGTTCTTTAGGTGGCGACCCGCAAGTCTGGGTTAAAGCTGGTGTGACCAAATCGGTCTGGCTGCAAAACGCTGGTTTCATCTGGGTGCCGTTTATCATCGCCACCAGCATCGCGGCCTGGTTCGGCATGAATGACATTGCGTCCGCCAAAGCCTCGTTCAGGGAACAGTCTATCATTTTCAAGCGTAAACATAACTGGCTGATGTGCTGGCTTTATACCGGCACTTTCGGCTCGTTTATCGGTTATGCGGCGGGTTTTCCGATGCTGATTAAAATCTTGTTCCCCGAGGTCAATCCAACCCAGTACGCCTTTTTAGGGCCGCTGGTTGGCGCCTTGATCAGACCGGTCGGCGGTTGGTTGGCCGACAAACTGGGCGGTGCGCAAGTGACGTTATGGAATTTTGTGATCATGATAGCTGCGGTGTTCGGCGTGTTGCATTTTATGCCCGGAGCCGGAAATCCTGGTGATTTCTGGGGCTTCCTGGCGATGTTCATGCTGTTGTTTATCACCACCGGCATAGGCAATGGTTCTACCTTCAGGATGATACCGGTGATCTTTATGACCGAACGTTTGTGTGCGGTCAAAGGGCAGGGCGACGAGGCGATTGCTAAAGCCAAAAAAGATGCGGCCAAAGAAGCGGCGGCGGTGCTGGGTTTTAGCTCGGCGATTGCAGCTTACGGCGCATTTTTTATTCCGAAAAGTTACGGCACGGCTATTGATATGACCGGCACGCCGGATGCCGCGCTGTATGGTTTTATTGCTTTTTATGTTGTTTGCATCGGCATCACCTGGTGGAATTACGCGCGAAAAACAGCGGCTATGCCTTGTTAACAATGTTGTGGGCGCGAATTTATTCGCGCAATGCCAAATGACAGTGACAACCCTGCGTGGAAATAAACCCTACGGCATTCCCACGCAGAGCGTGGGAACGAGTTACTCCAAAATATAGGTACATCTTATGAGTCATTTCCTGGACCGCTTGCTGTTTTTCAAGAAAAAAGTAGACACCTTCTCCGGCACTCACGGAGTGGTAACCAATGAAGATCGTAGCTGGGAAAACAGTTACCGCTCGCGCTGGCAGCATGACAAGATTGTGCGCTCCACGCATGGCGTGAACTGCACCGGCTCTTGCAGCTGGAAAATCTATGTCAAAAATGGCCTGGTAACCTGGGAAACCCAGCAAACCGATTACCCGCGCACCCGTCCTGATCTGCCGAATCACGAGCCTCGCGGTTGTCCGCGCGGCGCGAGTTATTCCTGGTATTTGTACAGCGCCAATCGGCTTAAATTTCCGATGATACGCGGACGGTTGGTTAGATTATGGCGTGAAGCCAGATTAAGCTTAGATCCGGTAGACGCCTGGGCATCCATCGTCGAAGATCCGCTTAAAAGCGCCGAATACAAATCCAAGCGCGGCTTGGGCGGATTGGTTAGGGCCAACTGGGATGAGGTCAACGAAATCATCGCGGCGGCCAATATTTACACCGCAAAAACCTTCGGCCCCGACCGCATCATCGGCTTTTCGCCGATACCGGCGATGTCGATGGTGTCTTATGCAGCCGGCAGCCGTTATTTGTCGCTGATCGGTGGCGTCAGCATGAGTTTTTACGACTGGTACTGCGATTTGCCGCCTGCATCCCCGCAAACCTGGGGCGAGCAAACCGACGTGCCGGAATCAGCGGACTGGTATAACGCAGGATTTTTAATGCTGTGGGGTTCTAACGTACCGCAAACTCGGACTCCCGATGCGCATTTCATGACCGAAGCGCGTTATAAAGGCGCGAAAGTCGTGGTGGTCAGTCCTGATTATTCGGAAGCCAGCAAGTTTGCCGACTTATGGCTGCATCCCAAACAAGGCACGGATGCTGCGCTGGCGATGGCGATAGGCCATGTGATCTTAAAAGAATTCCATGTCGAAGGGCAAAGCCCATATTTCAATGGCTATGTCCGAGAAAACACCGATCTGCCGTTTCTGGTGATGCTCAAAGAGCAGGACGGCTACTATGTGCAGGACAGGTTCCTCAGAGCCTCGGACTTTTCCGGCAGCTTAGGTCAGGACAATAATCCCGACTGGAAAACCGTCGCTTATGATGAACTTAACGGTCAGATTGTTCCGCCTTGCGGCTCTATTGGTTTTCGCTGGGGCGAAAGCGGGCAGTGGAATATAGAACAAAAAACCTCAGACAATCAGGCGGTCAAGCTACGGCTGAGTCTGATCGACACTAAAGACGAGGTCGCTAGCGTTGGTTTTCCGTATTTTGGCGGCTCCGAACATCCGCATTTCACCCATTCCGCCCATGACGCGATTCAAAAGCGTAATGTGCCGGTTAAAAAAATAATCCTGGCCGACGGTACAGAAGTCTTAGCCACCACGGTGTTTGATTTGCTGGTGGCCAATTACGGCATAGATCGAGGTTTGGGAGGCGGCAATGTCGCGGCATCTTATGACGAAGATGTTCCGTACACCCCAGCCTGGCAGGAAAAAATCACCGGCGTGTCGCGTAGCAATGTGATTGCGGTGGCGCGGGAATTTGCGATCAACGCCGAAAAGACCAAAGGTCGCTCGATGGTGATTTTGGGGGCAGGTATCAATCACTGGTACCACATGGATATGAATTATCGCGGCATCATGAATATGCTGATGCTGTGCGGTTGCGTCGGCCAGTCCGGAGGCGGCTGGGCGCATTATGTGGGGCAGGAAAAATTGCGTCCGCAAACCGGCTGGTTACCGCTGGCCTTCGGTCTGGACTGGAAACGTCCGCCCCGGCAAATGAACAGCACCTCGTTTTTCTATAATCACACCAGTCAATGGCGTTACGAAACCCTTAAAGTCAGCGAGATTTTGTCGCCGACCGCCAAGCCTGAAGACTGGCAAGGCAGTTTGATCGATTTTAACGTCAAATCAGAGCGCATGGGTTGGTTGCCGTCGGCGCCGCAATTGCAGACCAATCCCTTGCAAGTGGTGCGCGCTGCAAAAGCCGCAGGCATAGCGCCGGTCGATTATGTTGTAGCTAGCCTGAAAAACGGCAGTCTAAAAATGTCCTGCGAAGATCCGGATAATCCGCTTAACTTTCCGCGCAATATGTTTGTCTGGCGCTCCAATTTATTAGGCTCATCGGGCAAGGGTCATGAGTACTTTTTGAAATATTTGCTCGGCACCCAGCATGGCATACAAGGCAAGGATCTGGGCGATGACGGCGACAAGCCGTCGGAAGTGGTCTGGCATGAAAAAGCCGCAGAAGGTAAACTCGATTTGCTGGTCACGCTGGATTTTCGTATGTCCACGACTTGTTTGTATTCGGATATCATTTTGCCGACCGCAACCTGGTACGAGAAAAACGACCTGAATACTTCGGACATGCACCCGTTTATCCATCCCTTGTCCAAGGCTGTCGATCCTGCCTGGGAATCGCGCTCCGACTGGGATATTTACAAAGGCATAGCCAAAAAATTCTCGGAATTGACCGTAGGCCATTTGGGCCTGGAACAAGACATCGTCACCGTGCCGGTGCTGCATGACACGCCCGGAGAACTGGCCCAGCCGTTTGAGGTCAAGGACTGGAAAAAAGGTGAGTGCGAGCCGGTTCCAGGCAAAACCATGCCATCGTTGGTCGTGGTCGAGCGCGATTATCCTAATACTTACAAGATGTTCACCTCGCTGGGGCCATTGCTCAGTAAAATCGGCAATGGCGGTAAAGGCATAGCCTGGAACACCGAGACCGAAGTCAAGCAACTGGGTGAGTTGAACTATCTGGTGACCGAGGAGGGCATTAGTAAAGGCTTACCGCGTATCGAATCCGATATTGATGCGACCGAAGTCATTTTGATGCTGGCACCGGAAACCAACGGCCATGTCGCAGTCAAAGCCTGGGAGGCCTTGAGCAAAATCACCGGACGGGATCACACCCATCTGGCAAAGCCTCGCGAAGACGACAAAATCCGGTTCCGCGATGTACAAGCACAGCCGCGCAAGATTATTTCGTCGCCGACCTGGAGCGGACTGGAATCCGAGCAAGTTTGTTATAACGCCTGTTACACCAATGTTCACGAGCGGATTCCCTGGCGCACATTGACCGGCCGTCAGCAGTTTTATCAGGATCACTCCTGGATGCGGGCGTTTGGCGAGACTTTGTGCGTTTACAAGCCGCCGGTCGATACCCGCTCGATCACGCCGATTTTGGGCCAAAAGCCCAACGGCAATGACGAACTGGTGTTGAATTTTTTAACCCCGCACCAGAAATGGGGCATACACAGCACCTATACCGACAATCTACTGATGCTGACTTTGTCGCGCGGCGGGCCTATCGTGTGGATGGGTGAAATCGATGCGGCGAAAGTCGGGATTAAGGATAACGACTGGATAGAAGCGTTTAATGTCAATGGCGCGCTGGTCGCCAGAGCCGTGGTCAGTCAGCGGGTGCCCGAAGGCATGTGCATGATGTATCACGCCCAGGAAAAGATCGTCAATATGCCGGGCGCTGAAACCACCGGCGGACGCGGCGGCATTCATAACTCGGTGACCCGGGCGACGCTTAAACCGACACATATGATCGGTGGTTACGCCCAGCTGAGTTACGGCTTTAATTATTACGGCACGGTCGGTTCCAATCGGGACGAGTTTGTGATTATTCGCAAAATGAGCAAAGTGGATTGGCTGGAAGAACCGAAGCCAGAACAAGCGTAGGTCGGGTTAGCGCCAGCGTAACCCGACATGACTAGCCAATATATCAAGCAAGAGGACGTAAAATGACTAATTTGTCTGGAACAAATTTGGACGGCGAAGCCGGTTCCGCAGGAACGCAATCCAGGAAAGGATTGCGCAATATTCGCGCACAAATAGGCATGGTGTTAAATCTGGACAAGTGTATCGGCTGTCATACCTGCTCGGTTACTTGCAAAAACGTCTGGACTTCGCGCAAGGGTGTTGAATACGCCTGGTTTAACAATGTTGAAACCAAGCCTGGCATCGGTTTTCCCCAGCAATGGGAAAATCAGGATAAATGGAACGGCGGCTGGGTACGAAAAATTAATGGCAAGATAGAACCGCGTCAAGGCAGCAAGCATAAGATTTTGCGGAACATTTTCGGCAACCCCGATTTGCCGGAAATCGACGATTATTACGAACCCTTCGATTTTGATTATCAGCATTTGCATACCGCCAAGGAAGCGAAAAATCCGCCGACGGCCAGACCCTATTCGGTGATTACCGGCGAGCGCATGGAAAAAATCGAAGGCGGTCCGAACTGGGAGGAGATTCTGGGTACCGAGTTTTCCTCGCGCTCGCGCGACACCAATTTCGACAACATCCAGAAAGACATGTACGGTGAATTTGAAAACACCTTCATGATGTATTTGCCGCGCTTGTGTGAACATTGTTTGAATCCAACCTGTGTAGCAGCTTGTCCCAGTGGTTCGATTTACAAGCGCGAAGAAGACGGCATCGTGTTGATCGATCAGGACAAATGCCGGGGCTGGCGAATGTGCGTGTCGGCTTGTCCATACAAAAAAATCTATTACAACTGGGAAACCGGAAAATCGGAAAAATGCACCTTCTGTTATCCACGCATCGAAGCCGGCGAGCCTACCGTGTGTTCGGAAACCTGCGTCGGCCGGATACGTTATTTAGGCGTGTTGCTGTATGATGCCGACCGCATCGAAGAGGCAGCCAGCTGTGAGAACGAGCAGGATTTGTACCAGCAACAGCTGGATGTATTTCTCGATCCGTTTGATCCGGACGTCATTGCGGAAGCCAGAGCTGCCGGTATTCCTGAATCTTGGCTAACCGCCGCCAAGGAGTCGCCGGTCTATAAAATGGCGATAGACTGGAAAGTGGCGTTTCCTCTGCATCCAGAATTTCGCACCCTGCCGATGGTCTGGTATGTGCCACCGTTATCGCCGATCCAATCGGCGGCGGAAAACGACCAGATCGGCATGGATGGCGATATTCCCGATGTGCGTTCCTTGCGCATTCCGGTACAGTATTTAGCCAATTTGCTGACTGCAGGCAAGGAAGAACCGGTGGTGTTGGGTCTGGAGCGGATGCTGGCGATGCGGGCTTACATGCGCAGTCTCACCGTCGATGGCGTGGTTAATGCCGAAGTGTTGGAGCGCGTCGGTTTGACTCAGTTGCAGGTAGAGGAAATGTATCGCTATATGGCGATTGCCAATTACGAGGATCGCTTTGTGGTTCCAACCAGTCATCGTGAATATGCAAGCTCTACCTTTGATGCTTATGGTGAGCAAGGCGGCTGCGGCTTTAGTTTTGGTAGCGGCTGTTCTTCCGGCAATAGTGACACTAACCTGTTCGGCGGCAACAGCAAACCGCAACGCACTGGCGGCATTCCGATCAAGATTCCTATTAAAGTGGAACCGGCAAGATAAGGAATAATTATGCAAACATTAAAAGTTCTATCACACTTATTAAGCTATCCCGAAGCCGAGATGTTAGCGGCATTAGATGAAATGGCTGTGGTTGTCGAACAGGAAAACCTGTTGCCGGAAACCTCCAAAAAAGCGGTGCAGGCTCTGATCGATAGTTATCATGGCGTTGATCTGCTGGTTGCGCAAGAAGCCTATGTGGCCTTATTCGATCGGGGACGGTTCTTGTCGCTGCATATTTTTGAGCATGTGCATGGCGAATCCCGCGACCGGGGGCAGGCCATGGTTAATTTGTTGCAGATGTACGAAACGCATGGTTTTGAGCTATCCACCCATGAACTGCCGGATTATATCCCGCTATTTTTGGAGTTTCTGTCGCAACAGGAACAGGAAGAAGCCCGGCAATTATTGCACGATGCGATGCCAGTGTTAAGTCTATTGGGCGCCCGGTTAACCGAACGCGGCAGCGAGTTTTGCGCCATTTTCGATGCCTTGGCCGGTTTTGCTGGCGAGCCAGACGCGTTGGCAGAAATACTGCATCAAGCGGCCACCGAAGGCGAAGATGAAACCCTGGTGAACATGGATGAAATCTGGGAAGAAGAAGCCGTCAGCTTTATGGGGGCAGGGGAGGCGTGCAAAAGCCAGGCGACTGTCAGTCCTATTATCATTACGCCGCGCGATGAATATTTAAAAGCGCAACAGCGATCTCTTTGAGGAGTTTACCGTGGATTATCTTGATACCTTATTATTTGGTTATTACCCTTATATCGCGATTAGCGTATTTTTTATCGGTAGTCTGGCCCGTTATGACCGTGATCAATACACCTGGCGCACTGGTTCCAGCCAATTTCTGCGCGCCAAGGAATTAAGACTGGGCAGTAATTTATTCCATATTGGCATTCTGTTGCTGTTTGTTGGGCATTTTGTCGGCCTGTTGACGCCGCCTGCGGTTTACCATGCTTTGGGTTTATCGACATCGGCAAAACAAATCCTGGCTGTTGTTGCCGGTGGCGTTTTCGGTAGCGTGTGTTTAAGAGGTATTTATATCCTGATACGCCGTCGTTTAACCGATGCCCGAATACGCGCTACCAGTAGCCGCATGGATATATTTATTCTATTGCTGATTGGCGTACAGTTGGCGTTGGGTCTGTTGACCTTGCCGATTTCGATTTACCATTACGATGGTGCAAACATGTTGTTGCTGGGAGAATGGGCGCAACGCATTGTGACTTTTCGCAGCGGTGCTGCAGATCAGCTTGGCGAGATCGGTCTTATCTTTAAATTGCATTTATTTTTCGGGCAAACCTTGTTTTTGGTTTTTCCATTCAGTCGCCTAGTCCATGTCTGGAGCGTTCCACTGGGCTACATTACCCGGCCTTATCAAATCGTTCGTCGGCGTTAATCTTGTAGAGGGTGTAGGGGCGCGCGGCGAGCGCCCATTCCCCGCCGTATTGCCGGCGCGCGCCGCAGCTTTATCGATAGCTTGGGTTGATGACAACCCAAGCTTCTTTTATATCAGAGCTTTTTACCAACACTGACTGCTGACAATTTCCAGATTTCGTTATTGTAGTCAGTGATGGTTCTGTCGGTAGAAAATTTTCCGCTGCCGGCGCAGTTTAAAATACTCATTTTGGTCCATAGCTCCTGATCCTTGTAAGCTATTTCTACTTGTTTTTGTGCGTCAATGAAGCTGCGAAAATCGGCAGCTGTCATCCAGGGATCCTGAGGACTTCTTATTGACATCATAATGTCATCAAAAAGCCCCGGTTCAAACTGGTTAAAATGCCCGCATTCCAGCAATTTCATAACCCTGCACAACTCCTGATCCTGTTCAATCACCGCATTAGGATCATAGTGATGGCTCATTTCTTCAACCTGATCTTCGGTTAAGCCGAACAGGAAGAAATTCTCATCGCCGACTTCTTCGCGAATCTCAATATTTGCACCATCCAGCGTACCAATAGTCAAGGCCCCGTTCATCATGAACTTCATATTTCCGGTACCCGACGCTTCCTTGCCAGCGGTGGAAATCTGCTCGGAAAGATCGGCACCCGGACAGATTTTTTCCATTGCAGAAACCCGATAATTAGGCAGGAAAACCAATTTTAATTTTTTGCCCACATCAGGGTCGGAATTAATCACGCTTGAGACATTATTGATCAGCTTGATGATTTTTTTCGCCATGTAATAGCCAGGTGCGGCTTTTCCGCCGATCAATACACAGCGATCCGTCCAGTTTGCGGTATCGCCACGCTTGATACGGTCATATAGATGAATGACATGCAGCACATTTAACAGCTGACGCTTATATTCATGAACACGTTTGACCTGTATATCGAAAATAGCATCTACATTAAAATCAACATCATGCTCAAGCTTTTTGAAATCAATCAGTTTTTGCTTTGCAGTTTGCTTGATTTCGCGCCAGCGCCTGCGAAACTCCTTGTCTTCGGCATAAGGCTCAAGATTTTTCAACAGCACCAAGTTCGTCAACCAGCCATCGCCTATGGTTTCGGTAATCAGTTCAGCCAGTTCAGGATTACATGCAGCCAGCCAACGACGGGGGGTGACGCCATTGGTTTTGTTATTGAATTTACTCGGCCAAAATTCATAAAAATCCCGGAACAGGCCTTGCTGCAATAATTTTGAATGCAGTGCGGCAACACCGTTAACTGAATAACTGCCGACTATAGCCAGATAGGCCATTCTGACATGTTGCTCGCCGCCTTCTTCGATAATGGACATACGACTTAACCGGTCGGTATCACCCGGCCAATGTGCTGATACTTCCGCCATAAAATGGGCATTAATATCAAAGATGATTTCCATCAATCTAGGCAGTAGTTGCTTGAACAGGCTAACCGACCAGCGTTCCAGCGCTTCCGGCAACAGCGTATGGTTGGTGTAGGCCATCGTTTTGTGTGTAATCGTCCAGGCTTCGTTCCAGGTTAAGCCATGAACATCCATCAATAAGCGCATCAATTCAGCAACTGCTATGCTCGGATGAGTGTCGTTTAATTGAAACGTGTTCTTGGCTGAGAACTCGGAAAAATCATTGCCGTGACGACCCACCCAGGTGGCGATCACATCCTGTAAGCTGGCAGAAGCCAGCAGGTATTGCTGGCGCAAACGCAAGGCTTTGCCGTTTTCATTGGCGTCGTTTGGATACAGCACCATGGTAATATTTTCAGCGGTATTTTTTGCCGCTACTGATTCCGCGTAATCACCGGCATTAAATTCCTGGAGATTGAACTCTTCAGTTGCTGCCGCCTTCCATAAACGCAAGGTATTTACAGTGCCGTTCTGATAGCCTGGAATCGGAGTGTCGTAGGGAATCGCCAGTATATCTTGGGTATCTACCCAGCTGGTTCTTTTGTTGCCGAACTCATCAATATGCGACTCGGTGTGTCCGCCAAACTTAATTCGATGTGTGTATTCAGGGCGTTCAATCTCCCAGACATTACCATTACGCAGCCAATGATCCGGTTTTTCTACCTGTTCACCATTGATAATATCCTGTGAAAACATGCCATATTCATAACGCAGACCGTAGCCGGTCACTGGTAGCTGCAAAGTTGCGCAACTATCGATAAAACACGCTGCTAAGCGACCTAAGCCACCGTTGCCGAGTCCAGCATCCGGCTCACTTTCAACCAGTTCCTCAAGTTCCAGGCCCAACTGATACATGGCTTTTTCAACGGATTCAGTAATGCCAAGATTTAGCATGGCATTGCTTAAGGTGCGGCCCATTAAAAATTCCATCGACAGATAATAAGCTCTCTTGCAATCTGTCTCTTTGTAAACATTGTAGGTTCTTTTCCACCGTTCTATCAGCCGGTCACTGATAGCCAGTGACAGCGCCTCATAAGCATAATGCGGCGAGGTACAGTTTTCATCACGGCCCAGACGGTGACTGTAATAGCGTTTGAAATCGGCAATTAGGTGTTGATCATCCATGCCTAGATCGGGAAGCACGGTAATCGTAGATTTGGGTTTACTGGTCTTAAAGCTTCTATGCGGCATATTTTTTACCCTAGGGAGTTGAAAATCAGGTTGATATTAATTACGGTTTTTATTTTAGCAAAAAAACTATGTTGAAAATCGGGTTAGTGGTAAACCGAGAAATCTCCTAACGCAGGGCTTTCTCCCAGCGACTGACGATCGCAGCGGCGATGCTGTTGCCGAACACGTTGGTTGCGCTGCGGCCCATATCAAGAATTTGATCGACAGCCAACAGCAACAATACACCGGCTTCGGGTATGTGAAACATGGACAGCGTGGCGGCAATGACAATTAGCGATGCTCTGGGTACGCCGGCTAGGCCTTTGCTAGTGAATAGTAAAGTCAGCAGCATCAGTAATTGATCGCCTAACGCCATATCAATGCCGTAAGCCTGGGCGATAAACAGTACCGCAAAAGTCATGTACATCATGCTGCCGTCAAGGTTGAATGAATAACCCAGAGGTAGCACCAGGCCGCAGATTTTTTCGTCGCAACCAAAGCGTTCGAGTTGTTGCAACAGTTTTGGGTAAGCGCTTTCGCTACTGGCGGTACCAAAAGCCAGCAGCATCGGTTCGCGGATATGTCGAATCAAAGACAGGATTCGGTGTCCAAGAAATAAAAAGCCGACACAGCCCAGCGCTATACAGAGCAGGAACAATCCGAGATAAAATTCCCCGATAAACTGGCCGTATGAGCCCAGAACACCGATGCCATTTTGCGCGATTACTGAGGCCACAGCGGCAAATACTGCAACCGGTGCCGAGTGCATCACGTAGCCGGTGATTTTCAACATGATATGGGTTAACGAATCGAGCAACTTGACGGTCGGACGCGCCTGTTCGCCCAGAGAGGCGCAGGCTACGCCAAAGAACATCGAGAACACCACGATCTGCAAAATCTCGTTGCTGGCCATAGCGTCAATGATGCTTTTTGGAAACATGTGCGCAACAAAGTTACCCAGTGTCGGTGATGCTTCCGGTAGTCCGATTTTTGCTCCAGCCTCAGGTAACGCCATGTGCAAGGAACTGCCAGGTTCAAACCCATTTACTAGCAACATGCCCAGTAACAGACTGAATATTGATGCTGAAAAAAACCACAGCATTGCTTTCAGGCTCACCCGTCCAACGGTCTGGATGTCGGTCATTTTGGCCATGCCCACCACTAGCGTCGAAAAAACCAGAGGTGCGATAATCATTTTTACTAAACGCAGGAAAATATCGGTCAGCGCGGCAAAAATAGCGATAATCGGCTTCAGTTCGGCGCTATCTAGCGTCAGGTTAAGTAGTTCGCCAATGAGGATGCCGAGTACCAATGCCACAACGACATAGAAAGTCTGGCGGGGTTGAGTAGTCATTTAAAGCGCCTTGTTTTGAGAGTCAGTTACAAAAAAAATGACCTGAAGAATATTAATTTTCCAGGTCATTTAAGATGAAACGTTTACTGAGTGTATGCTTTTCGAAACTAGGCACTCAGTCAGTAAAACTTCAAGGGGTTAAACCTTCCCCGATAGTCACTACTTTCAAAGCATTGGTGCCGCCCTGCTCGCCTTCCAGATCACCTTTAGTGATAATAAAGGTATCACCATTGACAGCAACCCCACGTTTTTTCAGCTTGGCCAAAATTGCCCGGTTGACTTCGGCATGATCTTTAAGGTCATGAGTAAACAATACCGGAAAAACTCCCCGGTATAAAGTGACTCTGCCGAGTGTTTCCGAATGAGGACTAAACGCGAAAATAGGGATGCCGGAGCTGATTCTTGACATCCATAAGGGTGTAGAGCCTGATTCGGTTAACGCCGCAATGCCATTAACTTTGGTATGGTTGGCCAGATACATGGTTGACATCGCAATGGCTTCATCAACGCGCTCAAACCGCTGGTCAATACGATGGCTTGAAACACGCACTACGGCTTGTTTTTCTGCTTCTATACAAACTCGATGCATGGCTTCAATGGCTTTGATCGGGTGTTTGCCCGATGCTGTTTCTGCCGATAACATGATCACATCAGTGCCGTCATAAACTGCATTGGCAACGTCAAAGACTTCGGCACGGGTAGGAATCGGGTTGTCGATCATCGACTCCATCATTTGTGTCGCGGTAATCGCAACACGATTGAGTTCCCGAGTACGTTTAATCAACATTTTTTGCACGGCAGGCAAATTAGCATCACCAATTTCGACGCCAAGATCACCACGAGCAACCATGACTGCATCGGAAGCCAGGATGATTTCGTCAATAACGTCTAAAGCTTCAGCCCGTTCAACCTTGGCTACGATACCGGCATGACAACCTGCAGCAACCAGTAAACGACGAGCTTCATGAAGATCTTCAGCGGTGCGCGGAAATGAAATAGCGACATAATCGCATTTCATGATCGCAATCGTTTTAATATCTTCTTTGTCTTTGTCGGTTAGTGCTGCAGCTGAAAGACCGCCACCTAGTAGGTTGATGCCTTTGTTGTTAGAGAGATCTCCGCCAACAATAACTTTACAGTTAACGCGCATGTTTTCAACATTGACCACATCCAATACGATGCGACCATCATCCAGCAGTAGTCTGCTACCCGGCTTTACTTCTAATGCCAACGGTTCGTAAGTAATTCCGACTTGGGTATTATCCCCAGCCAGAGGGTCAAAATTGATGTCCAGAGAAAAATCCTGTCCCTCATCTAAAAACACCTTGGTATCTTTAAAACGGGCAATACGAATTTTAGGCCCTTGCAAATCAGCCAAAATACCGACTAGTCTGCCTGTTTTCAGGCTCAGTTCACGAACAGCATTGGCTCTGTTAATATGATCTTGTGCAGAACCATGGGAAAAGTTCATGCGTACAAAGTCCAGGCCTGCTTCAAACATACCTTCAAGTACGCCGGGTTGGTCTGTAGCAGGACCCAGTGTGGCTAAAATTTTGGTTCTTCTTAACATGTGTGGGTGGTCCATTATTTTGCGTTAACTAAGGCAATGGTGGTATCCAACATACGGTTTGAGAAACCCCATTCGTTGTCATACCAGGATAAAACTTTTACTAGGTTGCCATTCATGACTTTGGTCAAGGCTGAGTCATAAATTGATGACGCAGGGTTATGATTAAAATCAATTGAAACCAACGGCAAGGTGTTAAAGTTCAGTATGCCTTTTAATGAGCCTTCCGAAGCAGTTTTCAGAATTTGGTCAACTTCTTCTTTAGTGGTATTTCTACCGGCTTGGAAAGTTAAATCAACAACAGAAACGTTAATCGTAGGTACGCGCATCGCGAAACCATCCATTTTACCAACCAGTTCAGGCAACACCAGACCCACAGCGGCAGCAGCACCGGTTTTTGTAGGAATCATTGATTGTGTGGCTGAACGTGCGCGATGTAAATCACTGTGATAAACGTCAGTCAGAACCTGGTCGTTGGTGTAAGAATGAATGGTGGTCATTAAACCATGAACTACACCGATGGTGTCTAGCAAAGGTTTAACTAATGGAGCTAAGCAGTTGGTTGTGCATGAGGCATTGGAAATAACGGTGTCAGATGCTTTCAGGGTTTCGTGATTTACGCCATAAACAATGGTTGCATCAACATCGTTGCCGCCTGGTGAGGAAATAACTACTTTTTTTGCGCCGGCAGTAATATGCGCGGAGGCTTTGGCTTTGCTGGCAAATAAACCAGTACATTCATGAACCACTTCAATGCCCAGTTCTGCCCATGGCAGTTTTGAAGGGTCTCTTTCTGAGAAAACTTTGATTTTATCGCCGTTGATAACGATGTAATCGCCATCAACACTGACTTCGAAAGGAAATTTTCCATGCACTGAATCATATTGAGTCAGGTGGGCATTCGTTGCAGCATCTCCTAAATCATTGATAGCAACAATTTGAATTTCATTGGTACGGCCTGACTCATATAATGCGCGGACGATATTACGTCCAATACGACCATAACCATTGATTGCTACTTTAATTGGCATAAATATTCTCCAGAATGATGAAATAAAAGCTTACAAAAACGGATAACCCTAAGGCTCCCGTGAATAGGGTTGATTGTATCAAATTGTAAGGTGCTTAGTCTATTGACCTGGAATCGTAAGTAGCGATTTCGCTCTGCAAGGATTTTGAAAACTACCCTCGTGGTGATGATCTTGTAAGGTGTTGCTACGTCATATCAAATATTAAATTTTTCTTCTATTTTTTGTTTGTAATTTAAATAGTGGATAGTTTGTAGCTGCTCGAAATTGTCGATGCGGAGTGCTGAAAGCGGCAAGTCTATATCAGTGATATGAATGGGATAATCGATTGTACTATTTCGAAACTGAAGTATGTGTTGATAGACTACATCAAAGACCCGGTTGCCATGATCCAGCGAAGAAAATTCTTGTTCATTACAGTAAATCGTATAGATGATCCCGTTAGCATGGGCTTCGCCGGTGATGCGGAGAGTTAAGTCGCTACTTGATGAACTGGCTTTAATCCGTGTTGGATGATGAGAAAAAATGCCGGCAGAATTTTTTCTGATTTCGTGATATTCAATGGTTAAAACCCTCTCAAAAAGATTACGATTGAGGATGGATTCTAAAAAAACAACGTAGTGGCTTAGCAGATGAACAGGGTTAGATTTGTTATGTTGCTGAATATACAAACTTCCTTTTTCATCAATAATATAGATACTGATGTTTACGTTGCTTTCATAATAAAAAAGCTGAATGACCTGGGGTTTATTTAGAGAGTAAATCAAATGAATCGGCGTATTGGCGAGGACAGACGGTTCAAAATGAACTGTACGAAATTGCTCCTGAGGTCTAGCTAATTCTTGTAATAACCGTTTTTCTGTCGCCAGTTCTTGGTAGCTTAGAATTTTATTTTTACCTTGGAAGATATAAAACGAGGTTCCACCGGGCAAGATATAACAGGGCAGATGATTAGTCTGTTGTTCGGGATAAAGCTCAATTAAGGTGTTAAATAATTGCTTAAGCCGAAGAGTAATGCCTGTGGCACGCGTTGGCGTGTGACAAACAAGTTTGAGGTTGTTAAGCGAGAGCGGTTTTTTACTATTATTAATAATGTCGGCTAAACAATTAAATAACCCAGTTATACCTTCATACTGGCTAGTGGTGATTTCACCCCAACTGGACAGCGATATCCGGTTTATAGTCTGGATAAAACACTGGCGGCTTTTACCATAACTGAGTGGGTCTGAGCGATCACTTATAACACAGAGTTCGTCGCTATCAACCTCACCCATATTGATAATAATTAAGGCGCTGAGGGGAGTGTTGATGGTTTTGTAGGCGGTTAGCGGAGGATCGTAATCAAAGTTTCTGGTTAAGAAAAGATTGATTTGCATCAGAGTGGAAGACAAGGCGTCATTAGATATTTTGAGCGAATTTGAGCTGAACAGCAGTTGGAGTTGTTTGTGATAAAGTCCGTTGATAACCAGCCAGCAAAGAAGGTCGATTAAATGCCGACATTTTTGTATAGGTTCAACATCCGCATGAGTATTCAGTGCTACGTTTCTCAGATACAAGGCCCATCCATCGTTACCCTTTGGAAAGTGGTTTTCTACGATAGATAAATGGTTTTCTTTTGAGTGAACTTCTGAACGCGTGGTAATGATGTCAATTTTCTCCGGCTTTTTATCCAAAAATGAATGGAGTTTACGACCGATCAAAGTAAGATCATCATTGTCCTTCTGGTGTAAAATCAGATGGTCTCTAGCGAACCCTATGATTTTACTGTAAGAATAGGATAGTTCCTGTCTGATAACTGTGTGTTCTGAAGTGGCTTTTTGGATGTTCCAAAATCGCAGATGGTTAAGCTGATCAAGCGTTGATTTCGGCCAATCCCAAGTTTTAGCAATAGTGTGCATATATTTTTCCCGGATGGCTCGGGTCTTGGTATCCATAGTACGCTCGGATGAACCCATTACTTTTAAATAAAAGCTTTGGCGAGCCAAGGCTAAGCGTTCATGACTGTGGCTTGCTTGCAGGTATTTTTCAACTTTTTGGTAAATGAGAAAATAAGGGTCGAGATCAATAATTAAAGATTTACCCTGATAAATAGCTGTTTTTATGTCCTGACATAGCCATTGAGTCTTGGGATATTCGCTGGCATAGCATTCCATCAATAACAATTTTAATAAGGACTTGTGTGGCGCGTGTAGCGATTTATAAAGGTGCCAAAGGGTTGCGCTGATAAATTCTTCAGCGGGAACCGCATCGAAGCCACCGAAATCAATTAATTCCTGTTCGGGGATGAACAGGTTATCTATTAGATGTTTGATATAGCGAGTGTAATTATGTTCTTCATGGGGGGGAACCAGCCACCAGGCAGGACTTTTACCGGCAATATAAATGGCTGTCCGATAGAATTCTTCGAGTAGCAGATAATGCTGGGTTTGTCCGCTGCTTTCTGTAGAAATCGGCGCATTTTGGCCGAGTCGAAATTGCTTGCTATCCATTAGGAAAAAATGCACTTCCAGTCCTAGCGATGCGCCCCATAATTCAATAGCTGAGGCTTTTTTTTGCAGCTCGGCAATGGCCTCGGACAGTAAATCGGATTGATAACATAGCCAAATATCCATATCACTGGTTTTGGAAAAGGCAATACTGCCAACGCTACCCATTAAAAATAAGCCTTCAATGGGATGGATGTGCGGCGAAGTGTGGGTATAGTTAAAGTTTTTTGCCAGTTTTCGTGCGGCATTAATGGTTCGCAAACTGGGTGTGTATTTAAATATGCCGGCGGGTGTGGTCAAGGAAATAAACCCCGGTAACATCGGGAAGTTGCCATGAAAAAGTAAAGGCAATAAATCCAGGAATATGTGTTGGCGAGGCTGCAAAAATTCTTGAATGCGCTGCTCACGCAGTTGATTTAGCTGTTTAAAGCGTAGTTTTATGGTTTGCAGATCCTGTATGCTGATCTCTTCGCCGGGTGAGCCTAAATGGATGATAGGCTCTTGCTGGGGTTTAATCATATTTCTACATCGGTATCAGCGCTTTTCGTGCTGTTTGTATCGCGAGCCTGACTGTTTCAGGCGCGGTACCACCTATGTGTTTTCGAGCCGCAACCGAGCCTTCCAGGGTTAAATAGTCAAACACATCTTCAGTAATTAGCATCGAAAAATTCTGTAGTTCTGCTAGCGGCAGTTCGGATAAATCCCGCTGACTTTCTACTCCCAGGCGCACGGCCAGTCCCACCGCTTCATGCGCATCACGAAACGCCATACCTTTGCGTACCAGGTAATCGGCAAGGTCGGTCGCTGTTGCAAAGCCACGTTTGGCAGAATTGTACATATTGGCTTTTTTGGCGACCAGATGAGGAACCATGTCGGCGTAAGCACGCAAGCAATTAATTAAAGTGTCTGCCGTATCGAACAGCGGTTCTTTATCTTCCTGATTGTCTTTGTTGTAAGCCAGTGGTTGGCTTTTCATTAGCATCAGCAGTGCAACCAGATGACCAGTTACCCGGCCTGATTTACCGCGCACCAATTCAGGCACATCGGGGTTTTTCTTTTGCGGCATGATAGAGGAACCGGTGCAAAATGCATCGGGCATGTCGATAAAGTCAAATTGAGCACTGGACCACAAGATTAATTCTTCAGAAAAACGAGATAAATGCATCATGATCAAACTGCCGGCAGCGGTAAATTCAATGGCAAAATCCCGGTCACTGACTGAATCTAGCGAGTTTGCTGAAGGTCGGCTAAAACCTAATAAATCCGAGGTCATCTGGCGGTCTATCGGGTAACTGGTTCCAGCCAGTGCAGCAGAGCCCAGCGGCATAATGTTGACGCGCTTGCAGCAATCTTGAAGTCTTTCCTGATCTCTCTTAAGCATCTCGAACCAAGCCATCAGGTGATGACCGAAGGTGATAGGTTGGGCGACTTGTAAATGCGTAAAGCCCGGCATAATGGTATCACTATGCTGCTCGGCCAAATCCAGAATAGCGGTTTGCAAACGGGTAAGTTGGCTGGAAATCTGTTTGATTTCACTGCGCAGATAAAGACGAATGTCGGTTGCCACCTGATCATTGCGCGAGCGTCCGGTATGCAGTTTTTTTCCGGCTATACCAATCAAGTCAGTTAACCGTGCTTCGATGTTCATATGCACATCTTCTTGCTGTATCGACCAGACAAATTCACCGTTACTGATTTCCTGGCTGATTTGGTTAAGTCCGCTGATAATATCATCACGTTCCAGTTCGGTCAGGATGCCGCAAGATGCTAGCATTTTGGCATGGGCGATAGAGCCGTCAATATCCTGGCTGGCCATGCGCTGATCAAAATTGACTGAAGCGGTAAATATCTCGACAAAGGCATCTGTTGCCTGGGTAAAGCGGGCGCTGGAAAGTTTGTCGGAGTTAACGTTGCTCATGGTGGCTTTATTTAGATGAACTGAAAAGCGTTAAATTATACAACTAAAGCTTACGCTCCGGTAAGTTCTAACTGATAATGACGCAACAAAAAAACCTAAAAGTTAATCATCCTGTACACGAAACTTCGTGTCTTCGTGGTGAATAACAGAGCCGGATATTGTCTTAGACAGGTTACAATAAGTTTATTTGTTGTTGAATAATGAGGTGTGTTGTTTTGGCTAAGAAAATTATTCGTATTGCAACGCGCCGGAGTCCTTTGGCGCTGTGGCAGGCAGAGCATGTTGCAGCGCGGTTGGAACAGGCGTTTCCGGGGTGCAAAACAGAGTTGGTCAAAATGACCACGCAAGGTGACAGGATACTTGACGCGCCTTTGGCCAAGATCGGCGGCAAAGGTTTATTTGTCAAAGAACTGGAGCAAGGCATGCTGGAAGGTTTAGCCGATATTGCCGTGCATTCAATGAAGGATGTGCCAGTGGAGTTTCCGGTCGGTCTGCATTTGGCCGCTATACTAAATCGAGAAGATCCTACAGACGCTTTTGTTTCCAGGGATTATTCAAGCTTACAGGAACTGCCGACGAATGCCAGAATCGGCACCTCCAGTTTACGCAGACAATGCCAAATTAAGGCGCTTTATCCTGATGCTGAAATATTGTCGTTAAGAGGTAATGTTAATACTCGCTTGTCCAAGCTTGATGCCGGAGAATACGATGCGATTATTTTGGCTACAGCAGGTTTAAAGCGATTGGGCATGGCTGAGCGCATTACTCAATGCCTAGCTCCTGCTGTCAGTTTGCCAGCAATAGGTCAAGGCGCTATCGGTATCGAATGTCGGCTGGACGATTCGGAAATTAATGCAATGCTGAGCGTGTTGCACGATAGTGAAACCGGTGTTTGTGTAAGTGCAGAAAGAGCCATGAATGCGCGTTTGAATGGTGGCTGCCAAGTGCCGATCGCGGGTTTTGCACAATTGCTGGGAGCGCAGTTATTTATGCGCGGCTTGGTTGGTAGTCCTGATGGTAAGGTGATTTATAGGGCTGAACGGACAGGCGCTCAAGACAGCGCTGAAGCTATCGGAACAATGATTGCCGAAGATTTATTGGCTCAGGGTGCAGATAAAATTTTGCAAGCACTGCTGCTTGAATAAGTCTATACAGAGCGTCCATGTTTTAGTGACGCGACCTGAGCATCAGGCGGAAAATTTGAGCAGTTTAATTGAAGAGCAAGGTGGCATAGCCGTGCGTTTTCCAACGCTGGAGATTGTTGCCAGAGATGATTCCGATGCGATAGCAGCTGCACTGGAAAGTTTGGACGAATACCAATGGGTTATTTTTATCAGTGCCAATGCAGTAAATTTTGCGCTAAAGGCGAATAGTGGCAAAATAGCGCATTTGAAAAAGGCGGGGCGGGGCGGATTTGTCGCCGTGGGTCAGGCAACAAAGTACGCTATGAAAATGGCAGGCTTACCGGTCAATTTGGTGCCTGACAACGGTTATAACAGTGAGGCGTTGCTGGCAATGCCCGAGCTACAGCACGTTGAGGGACAAAAGTTTTTGATAATTCGCGGAGTAGGCGGACGCGAGCAGCTGGCAACTACGCTACGCAGCAGAGGCGCAATCGTTAATTATCTGGAAGTCTATCAAAGAACAGTTCCCTGTATTGATAACTCGCTAGTGGTCAACTTGCTTAGCCAACACCGGCTAGATGTCATTACCGTGACCAGTGCTGAAGCCTTACAAAATCTGAGCTTGATGCTGGGTGATAAAAACAATAGGCTATTGATCTTAATACCCCTAGTGGTAGTTAGCGATAGAATTAGGTGTATAGCCGCCGATATGGGCTTTAATCGAATTGTTGTGACGGAGAGTCCTACCGATGCGGCAATTCTCAAGACAGTAATAACATGTGTGACAGGGGAATAGCGTGGCCGAGTTGATTGAAAAACAAGAACAGCAGAGTGACAATAACAAGGTTCACAGGTCGCGTAGCGGACTCTGGTTGGGTGTCATCATGTTGCTTATTATCATCAGTGTGGCCGGTGCGGGCTACTATTTATTTCACGAATTACGAACCCAGCAGGCTGATTTGGGGGGAGAAGTAAATAAAGGTGATATGCAGTTGATCGAGTTGTCAAAACAGATCAGCGGTTATCAGGCGCAGCTTGCCGCGATTCAATCTCAACTGGCAACTGTCGAAGCCAATGTGGCTGGAAAAGATGCTCATTTTACTAAAACTCTGGCTGATTTTTCCCAGCTACATAGCGAAAAATTAGATGGTACCCGGAATGAATTAAATGCTGCAATTCAACAGGTGCAGCGTCAACTGGGTAAGACCCGTGGCGACTGGTTAATTGCCGATGCCGAATACCTGTTAAGCATAGCGAATCAGCGTCTGTATTTAATAGGCGATGTTAATACCACCCGTGAAGCCCTGGAAGCAGCGGATCAGCGTCTTAGAGAAAGCGGTGATGCTGGGGCGTTCAAAATACGCGAGCAAATTGCCAAGGATATTACCGCGATTCAAAATGTTGCAGTGGCCGATATTGTTGGCATGTATGCGTCGATTCAATCGCTGCAAGATCAGATTGACAGATTGACTTTATTTTTACCTTATACCGGAAAGGCTTTGACGCCGCAGCCTGTAACTCAAGAGTCTTCGGATAAGGACGTTCACGCCTTACTTGATCAACTGGGACAGATGGTAACGATTAGGCATACTGAGCATCAGATCAAGGAAATTTTAACGCCGGAAGAGGCCCAGTTTATTCGTGAGCAGTTAAGCGTAAAACTGGAAATGGTCAAAATCGCCTTGGTTCAGCAAAATGAACAGCTTTATCAAATCAGTCTGGTCGATGCAAAAAAATGGCTGGAAAAAAACTTTGCTCAGAACTCCGAAACCAGTCGTTTTATTAACGAACTGGAACGATTTACGGCGATAAAACTCCGCAGCCATTTTCCCGATATCAGTTTGTCACTGAAAATGCTTAGGGATATTACCAAGCTAAGGCTGGAAGTTGATAAAGCCATGCTGCCTGCTGAGAAAGCTAAGCCAGCCCAAGTGGAAGCTGCACCACCTGTTAAAGAGAGTGGAAGTGTCGAACCGGTTGACGCTGCACCTGCCGCACAATAATCTAGGGCATATATATATGAAAAATATAATGTATTTCTTAGGTTCGCTGCTGGTTGCACTTATTGCCGCATTTTTAGCTAATAAATGGCTGGGGGGATTTGAAAACCCTGGTTATGTGCTGATTGGCATCGGACATTGGTCCTTAGAAACCTCATTGATCGTTTTTGCGGTTAGTTTGATCATGGGTTTTTTTGTGTTTTATATCCTTTTCAGAGGCTTGGGTTGGCTACTTAGGTTGCCGGGAAAAATCAAAAATCGTGGCAAAAGCATCAAATTTAACCGTTCTCAGGAAGCCCTGATTGCTGGCTTAGTCGATTCTGCGGAAGGTAACTGGGAAAAAGCCGAAAAGGTATTGATTAAACATGCCTCGCACAGTGGCGCTCCGTTGATCCATTATTTAACTGCCGCAAGAGCGGCGCAATCTCGTGGTGCATTTGATAAACGGGATGAATATTTAAAACAGGCCGCAGTCCAGGCTCCAGGTTCCGACGTGGCCATAGGCTTGACTCAGGCCGAATTGCATTTATCTGAAAAACAGTTTGAACAAGCGCTGGAAACGCTGACCCGTTTGCAGTCGATAGATCCGACTCATGCCAGTGTGTTGAAATTATTACACCAAGCTTATCAACAGGCCGGTGATTGGGAAGGCATCCGAAAATTGATTCCATCTTTAAATACTCATAAAGTGCTGATGGAAACTGAGATAAAGCTGCTAGAGACCGAAGTTTTTAGTAAATTGTTAAAACAGGCGGCAGGCCGAGGCAATGTTAATGAAATTGAAGCGCTATGGTCCGAAATTCCTGATTACATAAGGAATATGAAAGGCGTTTCGGCGATTTATTTCGCCGCCATGATAGAGGCTGAAGCGGGCGCAAAGATTGAAGGTGTTTTGTCCAGAGCTTTGTCGACCACCTGGGATCAAACCCTGGTGGTATTATTTGGTAATGTACAGTCGTTAGATGTGGCAAGGCAGCTTGAGACCGCTGAACAATGGTTGCCTATGCATCCTCGGGATGCGATATTTTTGACGGTGCTGGGCAAGTTAAGCGTGAGATGCGGTGAGAACCAAAAAGCCGAAACTTACTTGAATAAAAGTATTTCAATAGAGCCTACTGTTTCGGCTTATCAACTCTTGGGTGATTTGTTGTTTATCCAAGGCGACAAAGACAAAGCCAACGAATGTTATAAGCAAGGGCTGGAAGTTGCATCTAGCGCGATTGTTAGTGGAATTGACTCGCTATTTTGAGGTGCTACTAAGTAGATTTTAATGTATTCAAATGTATGTAAAAATATAACTTATGAATACATACACTCATCGTTCGCTCATTTTTCTAGTGGTTGACAATTATTAAAAATACCACATGTAGTGTTTTTCGTGGCCAATATAAAAAACACCATAACCCAGCGATGATTTTATGCCTGAAATTTTAGGCTTTACATCTAAAAAAATGATATTTGAAATTGAAAATTGGTATTTCTGCGTTGTTTTCTCAACAAACAGAACCAATCTT
>CANNNV010000003.1 GCA_947506155.1 Methylococcaceae bacterium | reverse complement strand
TGCCGCTTGCAGAGCTTGGGACTAAGGAAGCATCCCAAGGTGCGTCTTGTACTTCTGTGCAACGTAGTACCGATGTTTTGGCACTTAGCCTGGTCAATCCGAGCTTGAGATGTTTTTCAAGCTCCGCCCTTCAGGGCGGGGTAATTGACCTAACGCATCGCATCCAGCAACATTTGGCGAAAAGCTGCAAACACCTTGCTCATCTGTGGCTGTTTGTACGGGAAAATATCCACAGGATCAAGCGCATGGATAATCATGCAGCTGTCAATTTCAAAAATCAGCAGTTTGCCATCAGCGGTCTCGCTGCAATCAATGCCCAAATAATCTAGGCCCGCACGTTGGTAAATGGCGTTGAAAGCAGCTGCGTGTTTTAGCGCAAATTGGCTGTCGAAAGCGCTGAAAAAATGCGCTTCTTCTTGGCGTTTTTCTGCGCTTTCAGCCATGCCGGCGTTTAGGTAATGGATCATCCAGTGCGCCGAGATGCCTACATGGCAGATCAATGGTTTGCCATCGATTAGCACGATACGGTATTTTCTAAATAAGCCATCCTGACTGCGATAATCAATAAAACGGGAGAGATAAAACTCCTGATTGTGCCGGTCTTGCAAATAGTTAAACAGCGCTTTTGTGTCTTCAATTTTATCCAGGTCTTTGCCGGCATGGGAATCGACGGGACGGACAATAAGCGGAAATTCGCCATTCTCCAGCATCTCGGTGAGCGGCAGCTGGTTTGTCGCAACTTGTTCCAAGCTATGCCGATCTAGGCGTACTGTGATCGGCATGGCTATGTCTTGGGCCGATTTTAGTAAGGCGCAGGCTTGGTTGCGCGACAATAAAGCAATACGCTCCGGTTGGTTTAGTACCGGACGCGGCCAGCGGGATAAGGTTTTTGCCAATTCGTTCAGCAATATCATGTTTTGATCGGATTGCGCCATTGCAACAAACAGTACATCGTGTTCCGGAAGTGATTCGGGCAATGGAAACTCAGGGGTTACGTAAAGTATGTCCACCGCAACATCCGTGTCTTCCAGTAGGAATTCTACCGGTGTATTAGACATTAAGTCGCCTTCGCTCATGATTACCAGCAATCGAACAGTAATTTGCTCCGAGTTGGTGGGTATGGAATAAAGCTGCTGGATTTTTATGGCCTGGGCCTGCAAGCTCAAGGCCAGATCATGATCGCCACGAAGTTGCAAGACGGTAGATAAATCCATCAACGCATGGCCGCTGGTATCTGTTGCTGCGCGTTCGATTAATCGTGCGCCCAACGGAGCAAGATCACCGCCGGCGTAAGCTATCCGCATTAGCTTGGTCAGACCGATCAGCGTTTGGTTAAGTTCATGGGCTTGCATGGGTTATTCCTGAGTTAGCGATTTGTTTGCCCAGTGCTAGCGTCGCAGCGATTAACGCATCGATGTCGCTGGCGCTGGTACGATGATTGACGATTGCGGCTCGAATGGCTAGCTGGCCATTAAGAGTCGTCGTTGACGGTGCGGCAATGCCGGATTCTTGCAAAGCAACCACCAGATCGGCGTTGATTCGGTTGGCATCTGCACTGCGATAGCGAAAGCAGACGATATTCAGCGCAACCGGCGCGAGCAGTTCGAGCTGGGGTTCAGCTTCAATGCGCTGTTTCAGGTACTGGGCCAGTGTGCAGGTATTGGAAATAACCTGGCCTAATTTTTCCGCGCCATACACTGTTATGGTGAACCAAGTTTTGAGCGCACGAAAACCTCTCGAAAGATCCGGCCCGAAGTCGCACGGCCACGGAGAGCCAGCGGCCATGCCACGGGCTTCGCGTTTCAGGTAAGCGGCGGGCGAGGCGAAGCTGTCCTGATGCAATTTTCCGTCACGGACTAAAAGAAATCCGGCATCATACGGAACTTGACCCCATTTATGAAAATCAAACGCAATCGAATCGGCCCGTGCTATGCCGTGCAATCGCGGCGCAATATCAGGTGATAACATGCCTAGTGCCCCGTAAGCGCCATCGACGTGGAACCAAAGCTTTTCTCGGCTACATAATTTGGCAATAGCCTGGAGATTGTCAATCGCGCCGACATCGGCGCTACCCGCTGTTCCGGCAATGAAAAACGGTGTCAAGCCTGATTTTTTGTCTGTTTCTATGGCTAGTTCAAGCGCAGCCATATCCATTTGATAATGTTCATTGACCGGTATTTTGCGCAGGGCATTACTGCCAAAACCGGCAATATCCATCGCCTGGGCCAGGCTAATATGTGCGCTGGCTGAAGCATAGGCGACCAACTGCTTGTGGCCTGCAAGGCCTTGTTGGCGTGATGGTTCGCCTAAGTTTGAGGTGCGGGCAATCAATACACTCAGCAGATTAGCCATTGAGGTTCCGGTGACAAACAGGCCACTGGCGGTTTCCGGAAAATTAAACAGTTCTCGTGCCCAGCGTACGACCTGGCGTTCAATTTCAATCGGTGCCTGATCGCGGCCACCAAGATTGGCGTTAAGTCCGCCTGCCAGCATTTCCGCAAGCATGCCGACGGGGGTACCTCCACCATGCACCCAACCCATAAAACCGGGATGGACATTGCCCAAAGCATAAGGAAGTACATTTTTCATGAACAGTTCATGCGCTGTTGCCAGATCATGTTGTCCGTCATCTAGGGGCTGCAAAAATGATTCGCGTACTTTCTCGGGCATGGGTTGCCAGACTGGATGATCTCGTTGATGTTCAAGATAGTCGAGCATATCGTCCAGCATTTTATGACCTTGTAAGCGCAAGGCATTCCAGTCGGATGGATCAAGAGTGTCTTTGGACGTTTTAAGCATAGTCAGTAAGATCTTATCGATGCAAAATAATTTCCAGCACCAGTTTTGTGCCAAAATAAGCCAGCAGCAGCAAAAAAAAGCCGGTTAATGTCCAGCGAACTGCTGTTCTTCCTCGCCAGCCATAACGCACTCTGCCCAGTAATAAGCTGGAGAAAATGATCCAGGCAATAATCGATAACACGGTCTTGTGCACCAAATGCTGTGCAAATAAGTCTTCAATAAAAATAAATCCGCTGACCAGAGACAAGGTTAGAAAAAAAAGTCCGGTGCCTAGCATTTGAAACAACAAGGTTTCCATGGTTTGCAACGGCGGTAATGATCTGATCAGGCGTTTGGGTGGATGGCTTTTAAGTTGCTGATCTTGCAGTGCTAGCAAAATAGCTTGCAGTGCGGCGATATTGAGCAGACTGAAGGCGATAATTGACGTTAAAATATGGGCGCTCATCTGCCAGTTGTGGTTGTGCAGCAGATGGGGTTTTTCAGGAAAAATAAGCACCAATCCCAGCATCAGTCCGGCCAGCGGGAATATGATAACACCCAGCTTTTCGACCGGTTTGTTCAATGTCGCGATTAGTAACAGCACGGCGACAATTAGTGAAATTAACGATGCGGTGCTGATAAAGCTGAAATTAAAGCTGTTGTTCTGGCTTAAAAAAATGCTGATATATAAAGTATGCGCACAGACGGCGATCCATGCCAGATACAGCGGTGTACGCTGGGTTCTGTTTTGTTGAATATCCCGGGCAATAAACAGGGCGCTGAGTAGATAGGTGCAAATTGACAGGGTAGCAAGTGTGGTGTTCATTAGGATAAGTTTTGTGGAATAGAGAACACCCTTGACAGGTGTGGGCTTCGTCTATAAGGCGTTAGTTTTGGTTGATGCGACAAACAGCATCAGCATGGCATGACAAATTCCCTTGAGTTTAATGCAAAGGCCTCAATGGCTATGTTAATATATCCCGCTAAATAGTCCTAGCGCATTTGCGTTAGTGAGTGGTTTCCTTAAGATTTAATAAAGACACTGATATGTTTGATAATTTAACCGATCGATTGAGTAGCACGCTTAAAAAAATTAAGGGTCAAGGGCGCTTGACTGAAGACAATATCAAGGACACGTTGCGCGAAGTGCGCATGGCGTTACTTGAGGCTGATGTCGCTTTGCCGGTGGTTACGGACTTTATTGAACGTATCAAATCAGGTGCTTTGGGTCAGGAAGTCCAGTCCAGTCTTTCGCCCGGGCAGTCGTTGATTAAACTGGTTCAGGCTGAGTTGGTTGCAGTGATGGGTGAGGCTAATGAAAAGCTGAACCTGAACGCAGTTCCACCAGCTATTATTTTAATGGCCGGTTTGCAGGGGGCGGGTAAAACCACCACGGTAGCTAAATTGGGCCGCTGGCTAAAAGAAAATCAAAAGAAAAAAGTTGGCGTAGTCAGTACCGACGTTTATCGTCCTGCGGCTATCAAGCAATTGCAGATACTGGCGAACGAAGTTTCGCTGGAATTTTTTGATAGCGATATAACGCAAAATCCGGTCGATATTGCGATGGCTGCGATAGACGCGGCAAAGAGAAAATTTCTTGATGTCATTATCATCGATACCGCAGGTCGTCTGCATGTAGATGATGAAATGATGGGCGAAATCAAGGCTCTGCATGCAGCGATCAATCCCATTGAAACCTTGTTTGTCGTTGACAGCATGACCGGGCAGGATGCCGCGATTACTGCAAAAGCCTTCAATGATGCGCTGCCGTTAACCGGGATTATCCTGACCAAGGCGGATGGAGATGCGCGTGGCGGTGCGGCGTTATCCATACGTCACATTACCGGCAAACCGATCAAGTTTATCGGTATGGGTGAAAAAACCGATGCGCTGGAACCTTTTTATCCCGATCGTATCGCTTCCCGTATTTTGGGCATGGGCGATGTCCTGGGTCTGATTGAAGATATTGAGCAAAAAGTTGACAAGGAAAAAGCTGAAAAACTGCTCAAAAAATTACAAAAAGGCAAGGCTTTTGATCTGGAAGATTTTCGTGAGCAATTGCAGCAAATGCAGGATATGGGTGGGGTCGGTTCGATGCTGGATAAATTGCCGGGCATGAACGAGATTCCTCAGGAAATGAAAGACAAGGTTAATGGCAAGGAATTGTCGCGCCAGATTGGCGTGATCAATTCAATGACCATGAAGGAAAGGCGTTATCCTGATTTGATTAAAGGCAACCGGAAAAAGCGCATCGCTGACGGTTGCGGGCAGCAATTATCCGATGTTAATCGCATTCTGAAGCAGTTTACGATGATGCAAAAAATGATGAAACGGTTCAAAACCGGCAATATGGCCAATATGATGCGTGGCATAAAAAATAATGTGCGCGGCATGGGTATGCGAAGGTAGCTTTTTGGTTGTTGTCAAAAATAAAATGCAGATGATATTTTGCCGAGTTTCAGTTATCCCCGTGCTAATTTTCATCTGCCTAGCAACGAATTAAATGCTAGTAGTGCCGCCCATTTCTTTACTTGCACAAAAAATCGAGTATAATCGGCGGATTAACAATGACTAAAATTTTTTAAGGAACTTAGATGGTAACCATTCGTCTTTCTAGAGGTGGCGCGAAAAATCGTCCTTTCTATCATGTTGTTGTAACTGATAGCAGAAGCAGTCGTGACGGTCGTTATATTGAACGCTTGGGCTTTTTTAACCCATTGGCGCGTGGCAATGAAGAAAAATTGCGTTTAGATTGTGAACGCGTCGATTACTGGAAAGCCAATGGCGCGCAACCTTCTGAACGTGTTGTGAAGTTGATTAAAGACGCACGAAAAGCAGCGGCATAAGTTTAAGTTGTCAGAACAGCATATAAGCGTTGGAAAAATTTCCGGCGTTTTTGGTATCAAGGGATGGGTTAAGGTATTTTCCTTCACTGATCCGAGGGAAAATATTTTAACCTATTCTCCCTGGTTGCTGAAAAAAAATGACGAAACAAAGACGGTTACTATCGTTGACGGACAGCTACAAGGTAAGACAATAGTCGCCCAGTTAGCCGGTATCGATGATAGAAATCAAGCAGAGAGTCTGATGGGTTGGGATATTTTTATAAGTCCCGAACAATTACCCAAAACGGCTAAAGACGAATATTACTGGTCTGATTTGATCGGATTGACGGTTGAAACTATTGATGGCGTTCAGTTCGGAATGGTTGACAGTCTGCTGGAAACAGGCGCTAACGATGTGTTGATTGTCCAGGGAGAGCGAGAACGGGTTATTCCGTTTTTACAGGGACAAACAATCATCAGCGTTGATCTGGATGCGGGCAAAATAATTGTCGACTGGGATCCTGAGTTTTAATTAGCTGCATGCGTTTTGATGTTGTAACTTTATTTCCTGACATGGTGATAGCCGCTGCAGGTTGCGGAGTCACAGGCAGGGCAATTGAACGCAATATTGTCAGTTTGTCAGCCTGGAATCCTCGGGATTATACTTTAGACAGGCACCGGACTGTTGATGATCGTCCTTACGGCGGCGGACCTGGTATGGTCATGAAGTATCAGCCTTTGCATGATGCGGTTCAGGCCGCAAAACAAGCTGGGGTAAAAGCCGCTAAAGTGGTTTATATGAGTCCGCAAGGCAAGCCGATTACGCAGGCTTTGCTTTCTGAGACTTGTGAGCTAGAACAGTTGATTTTAGTTGCAGGTCGTTACGAAGGTATTGATGAACGCTTTGTTGAGCAAGATTGCGATGAAGAATGGTCTATCGGTGACTACGTGATCAGCGGCGGTGAACTTGCAGCGTTGGTCGTTATCGATGCCGTGACGCGGTTACTGCCCGGAGTGCTTGGCGATGAGGATTCTGCCCAGCAGGACTCTCACAGTGATGGTTTGCTGGATTGTCCTCACTTTACCCGGCCAGAGCAAATTGCAGCATGTTCGGTACCCCAGGTTTTATTGGGTGGTAACCATGCCGAGATAGAGCGTTGGCGCATGAAGCAGGCGTTGGGTCGAACGTGGCAAAAGCGACCGGATTTATTGAAAAAAAAGAATTTGAGTGCAGAGCAGGAAAATTTGCTTAGAGAATTTATTGTGGAGTTGGTTTAAATTAAGGTGTGGTAATGAGCAATATTATTGATGAATTGGAAGCAGAACAACTGAAACAAATTCCTGACTTTAGTCCAGGTGACACAGTTGTTGTACAGGTTAAAGTTAAAGAAGGCGAGCGTGAAAGAATTCAGGCTTTTGAAGGCATCGTGATTGCAAAACGTAATCGTGGTTTAAACTCGGCTTTTACAGTAAGAAAAATTTCTCATGGTACTGGTGTTGAGCGTGTATTTCAAACTCATAGCCATATCATTAACGAGATCACTGTCAAGCGTCGCGGTGATGTTCGTCGCGCCAAATTGTATTACTTGCGTGACTTGACTGGTAAAGCGGCTCGTATTAAAGAAAAACTTTAATACTACTGGTTTTTATCAAATAAAAAAGGCAGCTTTTAGCTGCCTTTTTTTATGGCTAATAATTAAAGATTTGTTTAGCAATTGACAGACGTACAGGTCGAAAAAATTCAGATAAAATATCATCTAAGAGGATAACTAATGGCTCAAAATATTCACCCAACCGCTTATATTGCAGCGGATGTAATCCTGGGAAACAATGTAACTGTTGGACCTTTTGCTGTGATTGAAACCGGTGCAGAATTGGGGGCCGACTGCCAGGTGGGTGCTCACGCCGTGGTACACAGTCAGGTAAAAATGGGTAACGGCAATATTTTACATCCACATTCGGTATTGGGTGGCCTGCCGCAGGATACGAGTTTTGAGCCGGAAACAGTTTCCTGGCTGATCTGTGGCGACAATAATGTATTTAGAGAGGGCTTTACCGCACACCGATCCTCTAAAGCACAGGGCGTGACACAGATCGGTTCGGGTTGCTTTTTTATGAATAACAGCCATGTCGCGCATGACTGTAACGTTGGCAATAATACCCTTTTTGCAAACAATGTCGCGATTGGCGGGCATGTCGAAGTCGGTAATCATGTGTTTATGGGTGGGGCGGTGGTCGTGCATCAGTTTTGCCGGATAGGATCGTTTGCAATAGTGCAGGGCACTACCGGTCTTAATATGGATGTGATGCCGTTTATGCTGATAGCTGGGCGTCCCGCTAAGCATTACAAATTGAACACCGTAGGCTTAAGGCGTGCCGGTATTATCGGCGAGCGCTATAAAGTGTTGGCAGCGGCTTTTCGCTTGTTAAAAAACAAGCAAAGTTTGGAGAGTCTGGAAGAAACCGCAGAGTTAAAACAACTAAAAGACTGGCTGGCGGTTAAATCCAGACGCGGAGTTCATGGCTTTATTTAAGTGTTAGCGTGTTATTCGTCGCTAAGTTTGGCCTGTAATCAATCTCCGAGATACTCCGATTTCTGGTATCATGAACAATTGAATGACGGCAGTTCGCCGTCATTTTCCTCTACATAAAGAGTCCTTGTGAACACTGCTGAATTTTCCTCCCTAGCTTTAAAACCCGCCCTGCTTGAAAACATTGAATCCCTGGGTTACACCTGTTTAACGCCTATTCAAGCGGAAAGTTTGCCGCATATCCTTGAGGGCAGGGATGTGATCGCGCAGGCTAAAACGGGTAGCGGCAAAACTGCCGCGTTTGGTATCGGTCTGTTATCCAAGCTGGATTTGAACAGTTTCAGGGTGCAGGCGATGGTGATTTGTCCGACCCGCGAACTTGCCGATCAGGTCTGCAAGGAGATTCGGCGGCTGGCGCGATTCACGCAAAATATCAAGGTGCTGACTTTGTGTGGTGGTGTACCTTTCGGGCCGCAGCTGGGTTCATTGGAACATGGTGTACATGTGGTGGTCGGTACGCCGGGACGGTTACAGGAGCATTTGCGCAAACGCAGTCTGCGCCTGAGTAATTTAAAAGTGCTGGTGCTGGACGAAGCCGATCGGATGCTGGACATGGGCTTTGAAGAGGCGATTTCCGATGTGGTTTCCTACGCGCCTACCCATCGGCAAACCTTGTTGTTTTCCGCGACTTATACAGATCCAATTCGGGAAATAAGTCAGAAATTTCAGTTTAAACCAGTTTCGGTCAGTATTGAAAGTAATCAGCACGACAGTGATATTGAGCAGCGTTTTTACCAGGTCGAAAAATCCAAAAGAATTCATGCCTTGGGTTATCTTTTAGCCTATCACCGGCCCGAATCGACTGTGGTTTTTTGCAACACCAAGCGGGAATGTCAGGATGTGGCCAGCTCTCTTGAAAACAGCGGCTTTTCGGTTCAGGCCCTGCATGGCGATTTGGAACAAAAACATCGCGATCAGGTGCTGGTGCGTTTTTCCAATAAAAGTTGCTCGGTGCTAGTGGCAACCGATGTCGCTGCGCGGGGCCTGGATATTAAGGACATGCAGGCGGTGATTAATTATGAATTGCCCTGGGACCCTGAAATTTACGTACATCGAATCGGCCGCACGGGTCGAGCCGGTAAAAAAGGTTTGGCGCTCAGTTTGTGTACCGAACAGGAAGTAAACCGGGTCAGCGCGATCGAAGACTATCAGTCTATTCCAGCCAAGTGGGACGAAGTCGCGCCATTTCATCTGGGTTATGAGCAACGCTTTGAGCCGCCGATGGTGACCTTATGGATAGACGGCGGGCGCAAAAACAAAGTACGTCCCGGGGACATACTCGGCGCCTTAACCGGTGATGCCGGGATTTCAGGCAGTGAAGTAGGTAAGATTGATATTTTTGATGGCCATGCTTATGTGGCAATCAAGCGTGACAGTGTCGACAAAGCCTACGCTTGCTTGAAACATGGCAAAATCAAGGGACGTAGTTTTAATGTTCACAAATCACAATGGGGATAAATATTTAACTTCGTTTGATAATAATTGCGTGAAATTTAACATATCTGTGCAAGTGATTATACTGAAATCAGCCGGTGGCTATAGCGCTCACTTTGAGTGGATCCATCAGCACCATAGGTATTAGGAAAGTCTGGCTTTCCTTTTAAAATATCCAGTGAGCGTTTGGTGTAACGGGACAAAAGATCAATACTTGCACCATTTTGTTCATTGAGTGCTCTGCATTCAAAACAGACACGCATCAGTTGTGCCCAGTTGCTTGTCGATTCTGCGGTTGACAGGCAGGCTGTTTCAGCGCGTTTAAAATATTCTCTAATGCTGTCCTGATTGTTAGGCAATTTTTCAGTTGCCAGTATTTGTGTAAGTTGTGTGTTGAACTGTTCTAGCTGTTCAATCAGCTGTTTTTTATTAGCGGCGAGGTCACTAATCAGTGCCGCCTGTGGGTTTTTTTTTAACGCATCGGCTTCCCTATTGAGTTCCTGATGTAGTTGCTCTGTCATTTTCAGGGCGTTAATGATGAGCTGTTCTATAATCGGGTAAGTTTTTTTTATCACGGTTAGATACTATTTTTTTGTTGTATTAACTTCTCAAATTGAATCATTTTTTTTGCAACATTTTCAGCATTGATGGTGTGATTGCCGTCGGTAATAGCTTTTTTAACAGCATTAACCCGGTCAATATCTACAGGGGACGCAGAAGATGACCCCATGGTTTTTTTCATTTCCTGGGTTGCAGTTGTCAGTGCAATACTGTCATTTTTTTCTGTGTTTGCAATAGCGGTTTTTTTTTCACCCTCAATCTCAGTTTTTGTGGGCGTTTTTGGTGTTGTTAAACTGGTTGTTCTGCCGGTTATTCCTATAGTCATGTCAAACTCCTTAAGCTCTCTTTACGTGCAACATTTGTCGGCAATGGGATAGAAAACTTTAACAGTTTAATAATCAACAGAAACCAGGCCAGGTTCGACGACAGTTGCATTAATAATTCGTCCAGAATTCTGATTTTTAACCTTGATTAGCTGATTTTTGATGCCGTCGGTTATGGCTATCCCGCTCATTTTAATAGAAAAATCAGATTTTTTTGTGCTAATAACAACTTTATCTCCTCTTTTGATCAATATAGGTTCGACCACGTTTTTTAGGCTAAGGATAGTTCCGACCTTGAGTTGACGCGTGGTCTGTTTGTTTTCAACGTGTTCTAGTTGAGTGACAAAATCATCTCTAAGATTAGATGTTTCTCGTTTTTCCATGGCAAGATGTGCTCGGGTAATAATTTCTCCCCGTTGTATTGGTTGAGATAAAACTACAACTATTTGATAGGTCTTAAGTATCGCTGATGTAAAAATTGACCATTTCTTTTCCATATCATTACAGCGTACGCCGATAGTCACTCTTCCGGCCTTGATTGCATCAGTTGTTGTAAAGGCTTCTAGTGGCTCGTCACATTGGGGCAAATCTAAGCGATTATCCAATGGCGTTACAGTCACTTCATATTCCCCCGGTAAATTTATATTTTTTGCAATATAGGCTTTAACGGTTTCATCAATAGATTCATGTGATTGCGAACCTTGTTTTGCATGCGCTGTAGCAAAAACAACAAAAGCCAAAATCAACATGAGTGGGGCATTTTTTATCATCAAGCGTTTCTCTATTGCTCAGTTAACTTACCAAGCATGAATCATGCTGGTCAATTTATTGACATTACCGAGATGGTTATTAGCGGTTCCTTTTAATATTCTAAGCCCATCTAACTACAGAGCAGAGGAAATAATTTTAAAAATTATATCTGATTGATTTTTATGTGTTGTGATTTTGTGGCATGCACTGTGCTTTTTTGGTTTTGTACCAGTAATCAGGAGACAGATCATGGCAATTAATTTCGACACAGCGCTAGGCATTGAACCTAAGCTTCTGACTTTTAGAGAAAAACGTGGTGAGATACTGGCTGCTAATTTGGCCAATGCAGATACGCCGAATTTTAAGGCGCGTGATCTGGATTTTAAATCAGTTCTAAAACAAAGCGTGGTTTCAGCTGTTAGTATGGAACGCACCCAGCCTGGACATATTACACCACAGCAACAGCTGTTTGGTGCTAATGTCATGTACCGAAATCCCAATCAAGTGTCATTAGATGGTAACACCGTGGAACCCCATATTGAACAGGCCAGATATGCTGAAAATGCAGTGCAGTATCAGGCCAGTTTGCATTTTATTGGTGACGATTTTGCAGGTTTAATGACTGCAATCAGAGGACAATAATCATGAGCTTAAGTATCTTTGATATTGCCGGTAGCGGCATGAACGCTCAATCGTTAAGGCTCAATCTAGTCGCAAGTAATATATCCAATGCCAACAGTGTCGGTAACAGCGAGGCTGATGTTTACAAATCCAGGCAACCCGTGTTTGCCGCTGAATTAAATAATGTGATCAATAAGCAAAATGCTACCAGTAAAGTAAAAGTATTGGGTGTGGTTGAGAGCCAGGAAGTTCCTGTCATGGAGTATGCCCCCAATCATCCTCTGGCTGATAAAAACGGTTACATCTATAAATCCAATGTCAATACCGTTGAAGAAATGGCCAATATGATGTCGGCATCCCGCTCGTATCAAAATAATGTGGACGTTTTGAATACCGCAAAGCAGATGATGCTTCAGACTTTAAAAATGGGACAGTAAGGGGATAACATGGCCATAGTCAATGATTACAGTAGTTTAACTACTACGCCAAAATTAGCAACGGCAACAGCCGCTAAATCGACGTCATTAGGCCAAGCTGATTTTTTAAAACTAATGACTACGCAAATGACTCATCAAGATCCATCAAGCCCAATGACAAATGGCGATTTCATAACCCAAATGGCCCAGTTTGGAACCGTATCAGGAATTCAGAGCTTACAATCATCATTTGCTTCATTTGCAAGTTCAATCACCGACAGCCAGGCACTAGAGGCAACCAGTCTGGTCGGACGGCGGGTATCAGCGCCAGGAACTCAGGGCTTATTAGCTGTCGGCGGCACGATTACGGGTGATGTTAATTTATCAGCCAGTTCGCCGGATGTTAAGGTTCAGGTAATCGATGCCACGGGCTCAGTCGTACAAACAGTTGACTTAGGGGCTCAGGCGACAGGAAGCGTACCGTTTAGCTGGGACGGTACCAATTCCAAAGGCGTGATGGCAAGTCCAGGTGTATATAAAATTGCCGCAACAGCTACTATTGCTGGTAATAATACGGTGTTAGCGACAGATATTAATTCGCAAGTTGACAGCGTCAGTGTCGGCGCAGGCGGCACCGGAATAAAAGTTAATCTGGCCGGAGGACTGGGCAGCGTTAATGTTAATCAGATTAAACAAATTCTTTAGGGTTGGAGGTGTGACATGGGTTTTGCAACAGCATTAAGTGGCTTAAAAGCTGCTTCAACAAGTTTACAAGTAACCGGTAATAATATTGCTAATTCGCAAACCACCGGTTTTAAAGAATCAAGAGCGGAATTTGCTGATGTCTACGCATCTAGTATCGGTGGTGTCAGCAAAACCCAGCCTGGTGCAGGCGTCAGAGTCACTGAAGTAGCGCAACAATTTAATCAGGGTAATATAGAATCTACCCAAAACAGCCTTGATCTTGCTGTCAGTGGTAATGGTTTTTTTGTGGTAGCTGATAACGTCAATCTTCCTGATCCTGCTAATCTAAATGCCGCAGTGGATCCTTCATTGCCTACTGCTTATACCCGCAACGGCGCCTTTCAGCTGGATAGCAAAGGTAATGTCATTAATAGTCAAGGTAAATATTTATTGGCTTTTGCTCCTAACGGTACTACTGCAGCGGAAGGTTTTAGTGTCGGCGTTTTTAGACCACTGACGATTGATACCGCCCAGGGCTTGCCCAACACGACTGAAAATATCGCGATGAAATTGAATATTAACGGCGCTGCTAGCGCGCCGACAGTTGCGCTGTTTGATCCTAAAGATCCATTGTCTTATAACAATACCACTTCAATCACCACTTACGATACTCAGGGTAATGCCCATATAGCCTCGACTTATTATGTGAAAACGCCAGTGGCTAATGTATGGGATGCTTATTTATTTCTAGATGGCTTTGGTATTACCAGTGGTGGGCCTGCCGTGCCACCGGCAGCGGCAGCCGCATCGACAGTGTCGGCAACCGTTAATACTCCCGGTGCACCGATACCGATGACCTTTACTGCATCGGGATTATTGAGTGACGTCGGTGTCGGTGCAGCCTCTATTGCTACGGCTGCGACTGTGGTGGCGGCTAATAAAGCGGTTACGGATACCACGGCTGCATTAGGTACTTTACTTTTACCCGGTACGGCTACATCGTTGCCGACAGTCTATACCAATGCTCTCGCCGTTAGTCCACCAACCGCCATCGCTGTCACTGCGGCGGCTGATACCGTAACCGCGCAAACAGATACTGCAGCGGCATCTGCTGCGGCAACGGCAACGGCGGGGATTGGATATGCCGCTGCTCTTGCAACAGCAGCGGTAACTGCGGCCGGTACTGCTGTAGCTTCTACAGGAGCTGCGGTTATCTCTGCTACTGCAATACAAACAGCGAATCTTATTCCCTCGGCTTCTGCCGCCGCTACAGCGTGGGTAACTGCCGCAACGACTGCAGCTACTTCTGCTACTGCTTATGCTACTTCGGCAGCACTTGTTGTTGACGCTGCTACAGGCACTACGGCAGCTGGCCTTGCCACTACTGCTGCCGCCGACGCTGTTCTTGCCCAGACCGCGTTGACTAACTATAACGCGGCAGTTACCGCTGCTGTGACCACCGCCAAGCAATCTGCTGTTGCAGGAGCCTTGGTGGCCAAGGCATCTGCCAATACCTTGGCCGCCGATGCGGCTACGGTTAATACCACGCCTACCGCTACAGCATTGGCTGCTACGGCTAAAACAACGGCAGCAACGGCAGCAGCTTCTGCTGCCGCTTATGCGACGGCAGCAGCGGCCGTTAGTGACAATGCTACGGCCACGACTGCTGCGGCTCTTGCCGTTACTTCGGCGGCTGATGCGGTGCTTGCCCAAACCGCTGCGAATGCCTATGACGCTGCCGTTAACGCCGCCAGTGCGGGAATTGCACCTGCGACCAAAGTGGATTTTGGGTCGATTGATTTAGCAAAAATTAATCCCAATTCCAGAGTGGCTCCGATGGCCTTTGATATTGATTTTTTTGGTACGACCCAGTTTGCCACGCCTTTTAGCGTGAATGGTTTGACTCAAGATGGTTTGCCTGCCGGTAATTTAACCGGTATTGATGTCGATGGTACCGGGGTGGTGTTTGCACGGTACAGTAACGGCGGCTCTAAGGCTTTAGGGCAGGTGGCGCTGGCAAGGTTTCAAAGTAATCAGGCGTTAGCCAAGCTAGGCGATACTACCTGGGGTCAGACCTCAAGTTCCGGTTCGCCTATTTATGGCGCGGGTGGTGATAATAATTTTGGGACTATACAATCCTCAGCCCTGGAAGGCTCCAATGTCGATTTGTCCGCACAGTTGGTTAAGTTGATTATTGCGCAACAGGCTTATCAAGCTAACTCTCAAACGATCACCACCGAAAAAACTCTGATAGAAACGATACTGCGAGCTTAGCTTGTTGTTTTTGAAGATAAGGGGGGATTATGGATCGTAGTTTATATATTGCCATGAGCGGCGCGAAGCAGACGCTAATAGCTCAATCGACAAACGCTAATAATTTGGCAAATGCCCAAACTACGGGTTTTAAATCAGACCTGGAACAGTTTTGCAGCAGGCCATTAACGGGAGCAGGCTTTCCCACTCGAGTTTATGCCATGAATGAAAAACCCTGGCTAGATCTTGCTACTGGCGCGATGCAGACCACCGGTGGTGATCTGGATGTCGCTATTAACGGTGAAGGTTATTTTGCGGTTAAAGGGGCTGACGGTAAGGAAGCGTATACCCGTGCCGGTGATCTTAGGGTTACGACAGAAGGTTTGTTAAAGACAGGTGCGGGATTGCAAGTGCTGGGGGAAGACGGCCCTATTACCATTCCGCCATCGGAAAAGCTGAGTATAGGCAGTGACGGTACCATCAGTATTATTCCATTAGGTTCCGGTAATGCGACAACCCAGGTACAGGTCGGTCGGATCAAAATGGTTAAGCTGGCAGCGGAGAATCTGGAAAAATCTGCTGATGTTTTGTTACGTGCTAAAGATGGCAAGCTGGTGGCTGCCAGTGCTGATGTTAGCTTGGCGCAGGGCGTTTTGGAAGGTAGTAATGTGAATGCGTTGACCGCAATGGTCGACATGATCGAACTGGCAAGAAATTTTGAGTTGCAAACCAAGGTGATGAAAAGTGTCGATGAAAACTCCGCTGCTAGCGCTAAGCTGATGCAAATGTAGGTGCCTAGGTAAATCTTTAAAACTAGCTTGGCATGAACCCTGCTTTGGATTCAAGTAAGACAATAAATTGGCACTTAGGAGATTACCATGACAGAACGTGCACTATGGGTGGCTAAAACCGGACTGGATGCGCAGCAAACCAGAATGGCTGTTATTTCCAATAACCTAGCGAACGTCAATACTACAGGCTTTAAAAGCGGGCGGGCCATTTTTGAAGATCTGATGTATCAGAATATTCGGCAGGTCGGCGCACCAGCCACGCAAAATACCCAGCTACCCACCGGCCTGCAGTTAGGAACCGGAGTGAAAACGGTGGGCACTGAAAAGCTGCATACCCAGGGCAATATTCAGCCTTCAGGTAACGCGCTGGATGTGGCCATTAATGGTCGGGGATTTTTGCAAGTGACCATGCCTAACGGTGATATTAATTATACCCGTGATGGATCGCTAAAATTGGATGCAACTGGCCAGTTAGTCACTACAGACGGGTTGACATTGAACCCGGCGATCACCGTGCCAGCCGATGCCTTGAGTGTCACCATCGGAACTGACGGTACGGTATCCGCTTTGATACCGAGCACAACGACACCGACCGTATTAGGGCAAATTCAGACCGCCAATTTTATCAATCCCACCGGTTTGGAAGCGGTAGGCTCCAACCTTTATCGCGAATCTGGTGCCAGTGGCGCGCCGCTTATTGGAACACCGGGTCAAGCCGAATTCGGAACCTTGAACCAAGGTTCTCTAGAAACCTCTAACGTCAATGTCGTTGAAGAGCTGGTCAATATGATTGAAACGCAACGTGCTTATGAAATGAACTCTAAGGCGATTTCAACGACCGATCAGATGCTGTCTTTTGTGACGCAACAATTGTAAATCAAAAAGGGGGGCATGATGGGCAATTATTTTGGTTTCTGGACTATTTCGGTCATGCTGTTATTTTTAGCAGCATGCACCACAATACCCCAAAGAGATCCAGCTTTTGCGCCGGTAGCTCCCGCCGATTTAAGACCGCCACCACAAAGCAGCGGCTCCATCTACCAGTCCGGTTACGATACTCGCTTGTTTGAAGACCAAACGGCAAAAAGAGTCGGGGATATTCTGACCATTACGCTGCTGGAGAAAACCCAGGCGAAAAAGGATGACGATTTTTCCACGCAAAAAGATACGACGATGTCGGTTACAGCGCCTACCTTGTTTGGCATGGCGGCAAAAGTCCTCACAGGTAATGATGTTACGACCACGCTGGAATCAAAAAAAGCCTTTACCGGCAAGGGTGCGGCCGATCAAAGCAACAGCTTAAGCGGCAATATTTCGGTTACGGTGGTCGAACTGTTACCCAACGGCAACTTGAGTGTACGGGGCGAGAAACGAGTCACGTTAAATCAGGGTGATGAGTTTATCCGGTTATCTGGCATCGTCAGGCCGGTCGATATCAATTCAACCAATATTATTACGTCGGACAAAGTAGCTGATGTCACCATTATGTACGTCGGTGAGGGATCTATGGCTGATGCGAGCAAAATGGGCTGGCTGGCAAGGATAGTTCAAAGCCCCTGGTTTCCCTTTTAACATAAGGATTTTGATGTGAATATGCTGTTTAAACTGGTTGGTTTTTTACTGGTGATTTTCTTGATTTACAGTGGTTCAGTCTGTGCTGAACGGATTAAGGATATTGCCTCTATTGAGGGTGTACGCAGTAACCAGTTGGTAGGCTATGGCTTGGTTGTTGGGCTGGGAACCTCCGGTGATAAAACCACCTTTACCGGGCAAAGTTTACGTAGCATGTTGACGCGACTCGGCATTACCTTGCCTCCCGGCGTTGATCCTAAAGCAAAAAATATTGCAGCTGTCGCTATCCAGGCTGATCTTCCGGCTTTTGCCAAGTCAGGCCAAGCGATTGATGTAACTGTTTCTTCTATAGGTGATGCCAAAAGTTTGCGCGGCGGTTCGTTGTTAATGAGTCCGTTGAAGGGGGCTGATGGTCAGGTTTATGCCATCGCCCAGGGAAGTCTGATTGTGAGCGGCTTGAGCGCAGCAGGCCAGGATGGTTCCAGCATTACCGTCAACAATCCCAACGTAGGCCGTATACCGAATGGGGCGATAGTCGAGCGTACAGTTAATACCTCTTTTACTGAAGGCGATGCCTTGATTTTTAATCTGTATAGCTCGGACTTTACCACCGCTAATCGGATGGCGGAGTCTATTAACAAGGTATTAGGTGCTAATACCGCAAAAGCGATTGATGCGACGTCCGTGAGAGTGAGTGCGCCGGTAGATCCCAGCCAGAAAGTGAGCTTTGCTTCAGTGGTCGAGAATATGCTGGTGATCCCTGATGATGCACCGGCCCGCGTGATTGTTAATTCGCGAACCGGGACTGTGGTGATTAACGGCAAGGTCAGGGTGCAACCTGCGGCGGTATCTCACGGCAGTTTGATCGTCACTATCAGCGAATCTCCTCAAGTTAGCCAACCCAACGCCTTGTCTAGCGGTCAAACAGTGGTTACGCCGAAATCCAACATCAAGATTGAAGAAGAAAAAAATCACATGTTTGTGTTTAATCCCGGTGTATCGTTGGATGAGATTGTTAAAGCGGTTAATGAAGTTGGTGCGGCACCAAGTGATCTAGTGGCCATACTTGAAGCGTTGAAGTCAGCCGGTGCCTTACATGCGGAGTTAATGGTTATTTAAAGTTGGCTCAGAGGTTGTTATGTTAACTGCACAAAATGCCGATGTGTATACCGATTTTAATGGCCTAGCTAAATTAAAAAACCAGGCCAGAAAAGACTCGCCGGAAGCGTTGAAAGAAGTTGCTAAACAATTTGAAGCCATTTTTATCAGTAATGTGCTTAAAAGTATGCGCGCTGCAAAGCTGGCTGATGGTGCGATGGATAATGATCAAAGCAAGTTTTACAACGACATGTATGACCAGCAGTTGGCGGTGCATTTGTCGGGTTCCCCCGGCGTTGGTTTGGCAGACTTAATCGCCAAGCAATTGAGTCGCCATAAAGCTGAAAATACCAAACCGGATGTTGAAGATTATCTGAATAAATTAGCTAGTGTTGCGCGTGGAGCTGAGCCGGTTCGGCAGGTAAGCACTGGCTTTGCTGATGGCCAGGTTATGGTCACACCTTATGTTCACGATAGACGTCCACTAGCTCCGATGACTACAGTAAAGGAAAGCGACAGGCAACCGATACAGTCGGTAGAAGAATTTATTCGACGCTTATATCCTTTAGCGGTTCAGGCAGGCCATGAATTGGGTGTGGAACCCAAGGTGATTTTGGCGCAAGCGGCGCTGGAAAGCGGCTGGGGCCGTTCGACAATAAAAAACAGTAACGGTGACAACAGTTTTAATTTGTTCAACATTAAGGCTGATAAAGCTTGGCAGGGCAAGCAGGCCCAAGTCGCCACGCTGGAATTTGATCAGGGCATTCCCAAAAAAATCAATGCTGGTTTTAGATCCTACAATTCCTTTCAGGAAAGTTTTAAGGATTATGTGGCTTTTATAAAAAATAATCCGCGTTATGGCGATGCGTTGAAAAAAGCGGGCAATGCCGAACAATACATGGCTGAATTACAGAGGGCAGGTTATGCAACCGATCCGAAATACGCCGATAAGGTTATGAGTATTTATCAAGGCAATACCATTGCTGGTTTTGAGCCGGAGTTGATCGTGGCAATGAATCAATGAGCATGCATTCATGAGTGGCTTATTAGCAACGTCATTATCGGGTTTGATGGCTGCCCAGCGCTCCTTGGAAACGGTGCAGCACAACATTTCCAATGTAAACACAGACGGCTATAGTCGTCAACGAGTAGAGCAGGGCACTAAGCTAGCGCAATTTACCGGTGATGGGTATATTGGGCAGGGCGTCAATGTTACCAATGTCTCACGTAGTTATGATCAGTTTATTAATAAGCAATTGAGTTCCAGTTTGTCGGCTTTTGGCGAAGTGGATCATTATCATCAGCTTGCTACTCGTGTTGATAACATTATGGCCGATCCCAGTACCGGCATTGCTCCGGTGTTGAATAATTTTTTTAACGCAGTAAATGAGGTTGCGAATGACCCGACCTCGATTCCTTCCCGGCAGGTTTTGTTATCTCAAACCAATAATTTGACGCAAAGCTTTAATACGATGAGCAGCCAGTTTGAAGCGATACGTACACAGAATAATAATGATATGGCAGCTAATGTTAATGAAATTAATTATTTAGCTAAGTCCATAGCGGATCTTAATGTGCAAATCACAGCAGGCTTAGGCCGAACCCAAGGCTTGAAACAGCCCAATGACTTACTGGACCAGCAGGATGCCTTACTGTCAACCTTAGCCGGAATAGTCAATGTCTCTGTCGTTCCTCAGAAAGACGGCAGTTCCAGTGTTTTTATCGGCAATGGCCAGACCCTAGTACAAAATGGTGGTTCGGCAACTTTTACCACGCTGCAGTCGCAATTTGATCCCAATAAACTGGAAGTCGGAATTAATACAGCTAATGGCGCCATAGATATAACCAGTCAGATCACCGGCGGTTCGTTGGCGGGCTCATTACGATTCAGGGATGAGGTGTTGGATCCTGCACAACAACAATTGGGCCGGGTCGCCGCTGGTTTGGCCATGGATATTAATGCGCTGCATAAAAACGGTTTTGATCTTAGCGGTATGCCAGGATTAGACTTGTTTTCCGGTGTTGGCGCTGTTCCTGTTATGCCAAACACACTTAATATCGGTAATGCACTTGTTACGGCTAAGTTTCAGGATGTCAATGTACATCCTTTTGCCTCGGGTAATCTGGATTACAGTGATTTTAGCTTGAAGTATGTTAATGCCGGTAACGGGGTTGATTACACTCTGACCAGGGCCAGGGATAATCAGGTGATTAATTTGACGGCCACCACCGTGGCTGGTATCTCTACTTTGTCGTTTGCAACCACGCAACCGGCAGGTTTTGATCCAACAGCGTATTCGATGGTCAGTACGGTATCTCCTGGAATTTTTACCCCAGCAGTTTCGGATGGTAGGGCAACTGAGACAACTTTAGGTGTGTTTACACCGGCTGTTGCCAGTGCTGCCGGGGAGACGTTCACGATGAATATCGACGGCAATGCCTTCTACAGCAAGGCCAGTGGGGTGGCTGGAGACACCGTAACCAGTGCTAATTTGGATGCAGCATTACCAGCTTTTCTGACCGCCAACCCTGGCTATCGGCAAGTTTCAGGCTCTTTTGCCACCAATGACCTGCGGCTCCGCAAGCTCGACGGCACGCCTATTGTCCCTAATATCACCAGCAATTTCATTACAACCCCCGGTACTTTCGCAGCCAATACCTTTAATATTCTAGGCTCGATTGCTACCCCAGGCGCCTTTACCCTCAGTATCGACAACGTGCAGATTTATACCGAAGCTGCGACACCGGGTGGCACTGTCACCAAGGCTGAGCTTGATACAGCGATGAATAGCTTTCTAACCTCCGGCTTAGGAGCCGGTTTGTACACCAAAACCGGATCGTTTGCTAATAACGATCTGGTGCTTAGCAAGCTAGACGGCACGGCAACTACCTTGGTGATTACCAGCAACTTTGCCAGCTCCGTTGGCTCTTTTTCCGGAGCGCTTAATGGTGCGGCGGCCAGTCCGGCCGGTCTTGATATACAGGTTGATTTGACCGGAGGCAAAACCATAGCTATCGGCGATGAATCAGTCATCAGGCCGACCTATAGTACGGCGGGGCTAATTGGACTTGCTATTGATGATCCGAGAAAAATTGCACTCGCCACCAACATAGAAATGGATCCAGTGACCCATTTGCCAGTATCAATTATCAAAGGGCCAATGCCCAGTGATAATAGAAATGGATTGTTATTGGCCAATCTTCAAAATAAATTAAATATGCTGGGAGGAAAAGCCTCGTTTAATGATGTTTACGGGCAAATTGTTTCCGGTGTTGGCACGTTGACGCGGGCAGCCGAATTGAGTTCTTCCGCGCAGCAAACTTTATTAAATCAGGCCAAGGGAGCACAGGCAAGTGTGTCCGGTGTTAATCTGGATGAGGAAGCCGCTAATTTGATTAAGTTTCAACAAGCTTATCAGGCTTCCGCACAGTCTATTGCTGTGACTAAGTCCTTGTTTGATACTTTAATCGGCGCAATTAGATAGGGGTTATCGCCATGAGAATCTCAACAACTTGGGCGCAGCAGCTAAGTGTTGATGCGATGAACGTTCAGCAAACCAAGTTGGCCAAACTGAATCAGCAAATGAGCTCTGGAGTTAAAGTTTCCACGCCTGCTGATGATCCGGCGGCCGCAGTAAGAATTTTGGATTTGAATGGAACGATCGCAAAAACAAACCAGTATCAAAGTAATATTGCAACGGTTCGCGGGCGCTTGAATATCGAAGAATCTGCGTTGACGACGTCAGGAAATATAATAACCCGCGTTAAAGAGCTGACGACTCAGGCGATGAACGCCACGCTCAATAGCAGTGATCGTCTAACGATAAAAGCTGAAGTGGATCAAATGATTCAGGAATTAGCAGGCGTAGCCAATACCAAAAATGCGAATGGTGAGTTTATTTTTTCAGGCGATCTTTCGACCGTGCCCGCCTTTATGCAAAATCCAACTACCGGGGAGTACGTTTATCAAGGCGGAGCTGGGCAGCGAGCAGTGCAAATCAGTCCTACCCGGCAGGTTGCGGATGGCGAGTTAGGTGTCAATGTGTTTGAAAATATCACCTCCAGCAGTCCTGCGGCTGATCAGAACGGTAATCGTAGTGTTTTTAATACCCTAAAGGCATTGTCTGAAGGCTTGAATGCCACTTTTAGTGCCAGTTCCGGAAAAATAAGCGGCGACAGATTTTTGCGCTATGGTTTGGATTATTCTACGGCTACAACGGTATTTGATTTGGTTTCCAGTGTGCAAACGCTGCCGGCTAAGGTAGTCTCCACAACATCGACTATAGACTTGAGCGGTAAAAAATTTTCCGGTGTCGAGGCTATAGTCACCGAAGTTAATAAGCAACTTGCAGCCAGCAGTTTACCTTTACCGGCTACCATTCAGGCGAGGAGTAATGGCAATAGGCTTGAGTTTGTTTCGGTAGCCACTGGTTCGACTTCCAGCCTAACTATTAATAATACCTTTGGAACATTTTTAACCGATGCCGGTTTTACCCAGGGGCAAACCAAGACTGGAGCCGACTTGCCGGTGGCGCCCTTGCAAGTCTTTCAGAGTCAATTGGGTGATGTGTTAACCGATCTTGATGCCGCACAAAATTCTATTTTGCAAGCAACGACCAGTGTCGGAGTGAGGCAGAATGCTTTGGATAATCAGGAAGCTCAAAATGGAAAGTTTGTGTTAGATACGCAATCTACGCTGTCTCAAACTCAGGATCTCGATTATGCCGATGCCATCAGCAAGTTTCAGCTGCAATCCACGGCGTTGCAGGCTGCTCAACAGACGTTTGCAAAGATAAAAGGCTTGTCTTTGTTTAATTATCTTTGACACTGGATAGACGTATAAAAATTAATGGTCGTACACCAATAATTAACCAATAATTAACCAATAAAGCGTGCAGACCAATTTTTGAGTGTTAATTTAATATCTTTTATCAAATCTGTATTTATACTAGGATCTATAGGAATACTATGTTGAACAACTTGCCAATCATTTGTATATGGTTGGGCCGTCAGTAAACACCATAGTCGATCATGATGTTTTTCCTGTATTTCTGACGGATCAGCATAATAATCAACTAACAGCAATAATTCCCGCTCAGGTAATGGCGTATCCTCACGTAAACGAGCGCTAAATTCACGACGTCGCTCGGGATTGTCATGCGCCATTTGTAACACATCGTCTTTTATAACATCAGTTTCGTAAGATAGGTCTATCATTTTGAGTTTTTTTATAACCTCAGAGAAACATTCTACATCAATGTTAAAACCAGGTAAGCGTTTCTGATTTTCTGGTTCCTGGGTAAAGCTAAAACACATTTCCATGGCATCAATTAATTCACCTAGAGGCACGTTGAGTAATCCGATTACTAACTTTTTTAGTTGCTCATTATCTACTTCGCATTCGGCTAGCCAAATAAAGCCGTTTCGAATAGATCTTTGCCCCGTAAAATCGATACGTTGTGATTTTTTTTTGGCAATAATTGGTTTTTGCGCAGGTAAATATAACAATAAGCACAAATTTTGATTTTTGCGTAGTAATAATACCGTAAATTTTTCATCTATCAGATTTAAATTATTTACGCCTATAATGTTGGTGATGCTAGTAATGGTAACTAATGAATGGTCAGCTGAAAGCTGCCACCAGCTGTAATCCATGTTTGAACTTTTACCTGCACTTTTTACGAATGTTTGCATACTATCTCCCGACTACGCTAGAACTTACCATGTAATACCTTAAAGCCTTCATCTTCTTTAGTATTTCGTCGTTGCTCTAACTTTTTTTGAGCGGCGTTAAATTTGTTACTGCCACTCTGTTCACTATAACGTTGTAAGATGGAAGCTAGACCATACGAAAATATTTGTTCTGCATAGCGTGGTTGATAGAAAGCTTGCTCATTTTTGCGTTTAAAAACAAATTCCGGTTGATTATCCGCATTGGTTTGTAAACGATCAAAATGCACGCCACCTAGTGTTTGAACAGGAATAATAGCGATAGAAAAATACTTACCCTCGGGGTCAAAATTTTTAATTAAATTAACAGCTGATCCGCACTCATCTTCAATATGTGTGCGTAATTTTTGATTATCTAGCTTAGTAGTTGTCCATGTTTCACATTTTATCGGTACTAACAAAATTGTTTTTTTAATCTTATCTTGCGGTAACTCTTTGAATGCAGATTTAAAAATATCCGTAATATATCCTGTTTGGTTTATTTTGGTTGAGTAAGATTCCGCTTTGTCACCACGCACCAGCAATGCAGAAGCATCAAGTACCCATAAAATCACCGCACTGTTACGTAAAAATATTTCAACTTCCTTATAGTGAATCTCATCTCGCAACCAACCGCCCGGATAATCATTAAACACGAGTTGAAAATCAGGTGCTTTCAATGGCAAACCAACATCAAATTCGTAACTACGTTTATCACTTTCACCAACACTAATACCCTGCACAATTTCATCATCTAGAGTACTTTCTAGTTCGCCGAGTTTTTCACTTAAACTAGTGCGCATTAAGCTAGTACTGGGATTTATTTGTAGTTGTAATCCACGTGTTAAATGCCGCTCAAATTCACCATAAACAGTCGCCAGTAAGCTGGTTTTACCAACACCACGTCCGCCTAACACAGTAATCTGAAATTTATTACGCGTTTTTGGAAAAGCTTTATAACGGTTTTTTAATAAATTATTTTCTAAAGTTTTATTGGATTTGCTTTTTCGACTTTCCTCTGTTGAGGACTTAGCCCACCTAAAGCTCTTATAACTGATAAAAATTACAAATCCGGATAATAAAAATGGAGCAATAGTGAGATCCCCCTCCATCCATCTGTAGACTAAAGCAATTAAAAAAATAACTATTAGGGATGACGAAGTCAACATTATTATTGATTTAAAAAAAGATTCCATATTAGACTTTACTTGCTAGGTGGTTCGAGCAAATTCTTGCCATGTAAAATTTTAAACCCCTCGCGCTCATTACGATTTTGATGGCTCACTAGATGTAGCACTGCTGCACCAAAATGTTGATTCGGTTTTCCACCAAAGAACCTATACCAACTGTATTTCATCGAGTCTAACCAGCTTATGCGTTCTTGTTTGATTTGCATATAGCGTCGAACCAAGAATGCTAAACTGTAAAATAATACCTGTTCGACATGCTTTGGTTGATAAGGGTGATTTTTTGAGGTTCGAGTAAATACAAATTTAGGATTATCTGCGTCACTATCATCAGTGTAAGCATATTGTACGTTTCCTAGGGTTTGCACAGGTGTAATGGCAAGGGCAAAACGCTCTTCAGAGGGATCATTAGTTTTAATTAGATTGAGAAACTCACTCCATTTATCTTCAATCAGTAAACATAATTTTTTGATGTCATCGGTATTCCTCATATACTTTTCACATTTAATGGGAACCAGTAAAATAAGTTTCTTTTGGTCACACGGTAGTTCTTTCAGAGCACGTTTAAAAAAATCGGTAATCGTGTCAATGGAATTGATTGCTTCGCAAAATCGTCCTCGATTTTCTACTAAAGCGGCGGTATCAATTGCCCAAAATATAACGTCACTTTTTTTAATATAAGAAATCACTTCTGTGGGTTTGTTTTTTACCCACCCCCCCGGATAATCACGAAAAATTAATTTAAAATTCACTGTTTTAAATGGAATTCCGATACCAAAATTAAACGTCTGCATTACTCCCCCGCCTGTTGGGCCGCTTACAATCAGGTCGTCTAGCGCACTTTCTAGTTCCCCTAATTTATCACGTAACACACTACTGGTTTTAAAGTCGGGAGTAAGTTGCAAGTAAAGATCTTTGACATGTTTTTCAAATTGTCCATAAACAGAAGCCAGTAAGCTGGTTTTTCCTGCACCACGCGCCCCCAACATGGTAATGTGTAATTCGATGTTGTTTTCTAACATAGGGTATAGCTCCTTGAATTGAAATTTAAGCGTGGACGGTTAGTGATAACCGGTCGATCTGACAGGCGTTACTGATTTGATTTAATAATTTGTGCCAGACAAAATCCGAATCTGTAGCCCAAATTTCGGCACAATGATCCATGAGTAAATTTTCCCATTCGTAGCTTTTTACTTTATCGGCTCGTAAAATTCTGCCCTGAAATTCTTCTACGACGGCGAAAATAGCGGTACTCGGTTCCCAAAGTAATTCTGACAGTGATTGCTCGATAGGTTCCAAGGTCATACGATGCAATAGTTTTAGTTTTTCTTCTACACCCTCTGGGGTCGGTTTATAGTCTTTGGCAATATCGTTATCAGCGGATAAAAAATCTAAATGATGATGGATCCGATGTTGTGCAAATCCCCGGTATAACAAATTAAAATTAGCCAGATTACTAAAACTCTCGTGTAAGGTTCGATAACCCTCGTTATCACAAGTTAACTTAACCATATGGTGTAAAAAACCAATATCAGTTTTGTTGCTAAGCGGTGCTAAACCAGCGTCACGTAAACTCTGCACGACTTGATTTTTAGCATCTTCTACCGTAGCTACTAAACAGGTATCTAAACTTTGTAAATGGCTGGTTAGCGTGGTGCGTACTGTGTTTAATAAATCAGGGAAGGCGTTAGCCGCAGAGCCTTTATTGATAATAAAAAATTCAATATCAGATAAATTTGGAATGCCAGTATTTAGCTTGGCTTGATTTATAGCTTCCTTCAAGCTTTCTTCAAAATTTTCATCTTTACCACGTTTACTTTTTTCATTTAATTCAGTTGTCAACTTGCTAACCGCAGAGGTAAGCAATATCCAGAAATGATCAAATTTAGGGCGGAAAATCTTATGTTCGTGATCGTTAGGTTGTGAATTAATATTGAGCTCTTCGCCTATTTGGGCAAAAAAATGTAAAACATCTTGACGTAATTGTTCCAGTTTTATTTGTTTGGCTAGCGTAAAACGCTCATCTAAAATAGTAATATGTGTGCTCATATATTCTAAAATAGGCATTAAAACTTTGTCGTAAGCATCCTGAGTATCGGCGCAATTGGTGATAATGGTATCAACAACATGAATGTGCTTATCTGTCATAGTGCGCAACAAATCCTCGCATTGTTTTTTATTAGAATAATCTTCTAACTGATTGATAATTTGAAATGACCATTTTTCCAGAGGAATATCCGGTAAAGCTTTAAATGCCGTATCGTAAAGTTTAGTATCAACATCTGCCCAATAATCACCGGTTGATTTTGGCATTCTTGCAAATAACACAATATCAATATCTTGCCCTAGGGTCGCTATTAAGCGATCTTCATCACCAATTCCGGTATCACCTAAACCGGGCATATCAATTACTGCAATTTGCGCGACGTCCGCATTGGGAAATGAACAAAATATATGTACATCTTTAACAGCTAGATAATTGAAATAAGGCTGACTGGAATCGTTGATATTATGCTGTGCGACAAATTCCGGAATTTGTTCACGCATAATGCGCTTAGGTGAGGGCTCGTGAAGAAAATTACGATATTTATCGAGATGAGTTATATATTTTTTTAGATGTTCAAATTTTGCGTTGGCTTCCGCCCCGGCTTTTGCAAGAGTAGGGAGTTTTATGCTCGCGAGTTGCTCAAGCGTTGTCGGTGCCTTGCCTAAAACTAATTCGGTAAAGTAGGGTTTGATAATCTGCTGTAAAAATTCATCTTCAGAATAAAAATAAGCTTCTGCGTAAGGCGTAATATTGGGTATATGTCGAATGGTACTGCGTACCCCAGTACAATGAGTGCTATTACCATCAGGAATTTCTGCCTGATTTAATCCAGTAATACTCCGTAATAAGCGACTTTTACCTTGACGTGCACGACCTACTACACCTAAATTTAGGGTGTTACGGGTAAATCGTATTTTTAATTGCTGCATATCATGTTGAATAACGCTAATGGCTTGTGTTAAATGGTCAATATTTAAGGCTTGTAACCTCTCATTTTTTAACTGTTCATCCAGGTTACGATAACAATCAATTTCTTGTAAATAACTATTTAGTTCGGTAAGTTGTGTTTCAACGCGCTCAATCTGCATCACCAATGGTTGTCTTTTATTAATAATTTCATCAATTTTATTCTTTAGAAAGCTACTCATACTTTTTTCCTTGGTTGTTTGTTTTTTTACGTAAGGTAATATTCAAGTTCTGGTTTAGTACACGTTTTATCAATACCCATTAATTTTAAAAAAGAAAAAAGTGGATTTTTAAAAATATAAATAGCTTGGGAATTAAAGAGGAAAATTCTAGAGATTAAAAATCACATGGTTTTATACCCATAACTAGAATTTATTTTTTAGTTTTCACGGTAGGATGTGATTTTTTATCAAAATATAGTATTTTGTGCGCAGTATAATTTTTTAAAATTTAAGAAGTTGTTTACGTAAACAATTCCTTACCTAAAGGAATTAAATTTATGGTAATTAGAGGGCAGCTTACATTGCCCCAGCCTATCCAACTTAGCGATATTCGACGCGCATTGACATCGCTATGGGCTAAGTGACCATAGTTATTATAAGAAAAATCAGGAAAATTCAACATACAAGAGACGACAATGCAGCTACAAAGTTAAGAGCGCTCGATTCCTTCGACGGGGTATCCTGGAGCTTTTACGATGAAAAGTGAATAATTATTTATCTAAAATGCGATAAAAACTTACATTGATCAGATTTTCGCCATAAGAGAGTTGATATGTTGGCACAGATCAGCACGATGTTGTTAACAAAACTGCCCAGCACACCATGCGGACGACCAGGCCCACTGGAAATTATAGCCGCCCAGCCAGCCGGTCACATCGAGCACTTCACCCACAAAATAAAGCCCTGGGACTTGCTTGCTCTCCAGAGTTTTTGATGAAATAGCGGCGCAGTCAACACCGCCTGCGGTGACTTCGGCAGTACGATAACCTTCAGTACCATTGGGTTTGATGATCCAGTGCTGTAGTCGATCGGCAACTTGCAAGACTTGCTTATCAGACAAATCCGGTAATGCAGTCTCCAGCAACGCTTCAGGCAAAAAACTGCTAAGCACTCGTTTCGGTAAATAGCTTTCCAGAATCGTCTTTAACTTGTTTTTGAGTTTTTGCTGGCGCTTAGCTTTCAACTCGAACTCTAGATTAAGCTGAGGCAATAGATTGATCAAGACTTCTGCTCCTGCCGACCAATAGGACGAAATCTGCAAAATTGCCGGACCGCTCAAGCCTCTATGGGTAAACAACAGATTTTCGCTAAAACTCTGCACTTTAGTACTGACTATACAGGGCACAGCTATGCCCGCTAAGACCGAAAACTTTTCTTTATCGTCCGGCTGCAAGGTAAACGGAACCAGACCGGCTCTGGTAGGCAAGACCTTAATGCCAAATTGCTGGGCAATTTTATAGCCCAACGGGGTTGCACCCATTTTCGGTATCGACAAGCCACCCGTTGCAACCACTAATGACTGACAGGAAAAATGTCCTTCACTGGTTTTAAGCTGAAATTGCTCAGGTTGCTTTTCAATATGCTCGATAGTGGTGTTCAGCTGCACAACCACGCTAAATTTGTCACATTCTGCCAACAGCATCGTCAGAATATCCTTGGCGCTGTCATTGCAAAATAACTGCCCGTGCTCCCGTTCATGAAAAGGAATCTGATAGCGCCCAATTAAAGCCAAAAAATCCCATTGGGTGTAACGGCTCAACGCCGATTTACAAAAATGCGGGTTCTGCGAAATAAAGTTATTAGGCTCAATAGTATAGTTGGTGAAATTGCAGCGACCGCCGCCGGACATCAAGATTTTTTTCCCAGCCTTGTTGGCATGATCTAAAACCAGCACTTTACGACCGCGCTTGCCCGCTTCAATTGCGCACATCAGGCCCGATGCGCCAGCGCCGATAATAATGACATCGATTTCAGTCATGATTTTCATCTGTTTTGTATCGTTGCCACGCCGCCAGCCCATTCATCCACCATTTCAGCAGCGCGTATCCAGTTAAAGCTCCCCATACCAGCATATAAATGCTGTGTAGCATGACTTCAAAATTAAAACTGTTAACATCTCTGGTGTAATCCCAGATGTCATCGGCTAAAAACAGCACTAATATTAGTGTAAGCGCAACTTTGAGTTTGATTTTATGCGCATAAAAAACGCCGATACCGAGAACCAGAAAGCCGGTCATGAATCTCAGACCACTGTGGACTAACATTTCCAACGTAAACAGATCTAATTTAAACGCCACATCGATAAAATAGAGTAGGATTAGCCCTACGGTAATGATAATGCTGATTAATTTCATTGATTTCCCTTAAACACTAGGCTTCGTTGATGAGTTTTAATCCTGGCGGCAAGGCCTCGCCAAAAATTTGTTGTTCTTCCTTTTCATCCAGTTCCTTGAGCTGTTCAACCATATCTATCCAGGAGGCGGGGGCTTTGCTGAATTTCAATTTTTCAATGATTTTCAGCCGCATGGTTTCATCAATATCTCTTGCCCTATCGCCGCTCATCCTGGCAATCAAGGTGGAAGCAAAACCGGCCTGCGGAACTTTTTTCCAGTCTACCTCCAGTATCTGTGTTAGCCACATACTGACGCGCTCGGCTGGAATTACGTTATGACTGCTGCCGTGGAACGGCATCCGCGCTCCGATACGGCCAATAGCCCACCAAGTTTGGTTAGGCTCACCGGCTTTTTGCAAGCGCTTTAACAACCATTCGCCGAGTTGTATTTTTTTGTCTACCGGAAGACGTTCCAGAACACCGGCCAGTCGCACCATATCATCGTAACCGCGATTCTTGATTTGCTTGATAATCCCAGGTTGCCTTGCTGCCGCCGGATTTAAAAATTTGGCAATATCAATAAATATTTTTTCTTGCGCAGCCGCATCCAAACCGCCGGCAATTCGCCGCCACAAGGTCCACCATTCGGTCCAATTTTGCGTTTCATTAATAAACTGTATGCCTTGTGGATAGCTTTTCCAAAGCTGCTCGACACGCCAGTCATCCAGCGGATAACCAAAGCCTGGGCGCAAACAAAATCCAGCCAAACTCAGCCAGACGCGTTCATGATGTTCGGAGCGACGCTGGTATTTTCCGCCCTCTAGCAAGCTTGCGAACAAGGTTCTAAGTAATGGCGTCGTCCATTCGCTACGGGAAATACCGATAGTTTTTTCTAGATTAGCGCGTAGATTTTTGACCGCTTTAGGATCAATCTGCCGGGATCTGGCACCAAAAACAGCCTGTATCTGTTCGATAACTTGATTAATATTTCCAGGCAAGTTGGCATCGGTTTGCAAACTCGCCGCTTTGTTCCTGAGTTGAAATTCAACATCCCAGCGCTGCCGACTATCGTCAACCGAAATGCACTGAATTTTGAGCGTGCCCAGTTCAGTTTGCTCGGCAGCCAGTTCAACAATCACTTCGGTGTTCGGCTTGCTATCAGCATCAAACGCCACTGCTAAGGGCGGCAGGGAATGAAACGCGTCGGTAATTTGGGTCACATCACCCGGCTTGAAGTCACCATCACCGGACAAGGAAACTAAATGAAAGCGTACCGGCACACCCAAGCGTAAGGCAAAACGCCGGTCTTTCAGGATGACTTCATTACCTTCTTCGCTGCCTTTGGACAATATACAGATGCCTTGCTGTCCAGCGGCATTATCAGTATCGACCAGCAGAAAATAACTGCGTGCCGAGCCACCACCGATCTTAAGCTGCTTGTTATGACGGGCCAATGCATAACTGACCGCACCGAAAGCAACCGACAATTCGGGATGCTTGTTTTCCAGCAATAGTGGAGTTGTAGAGCGCCAGGACTGGATTAGATCGATAATGCGTTGAGTAATCAACGGACTGCGAAACACGCCGCCGTTAAGCAACAGCGCGTCCGGTACGCAACTCTCCGTTTGCGCATCGGCAAAAGCCTCACGGCAAGCGACATTATGCTGTTTTAAAAATGCCGCGATATGTTTGCTGACCGCAGGCTCGGCCGCATACGGCAAACCGAATTCGACCACACCACTGCGTTTTCTATCCGGCAACTCATCCAGCCCTGATAAGGGGAAAAAGCCATCCAAGGCAAGACTTCTGACTTCTTCTCGGCTCAACACCACCGAACGGGAGCCGCCGATCAGTTTGGAACCACCGCCCAGCAAAGTGACGTTAACTTGCTCTGGCGCATCTTCTGCCAGCAATTGCTCTTTGGCGAGCCGGCATTGTTCGATCAATTGCGACAAATCGGCAGCCGACAAATGCTTGCCACTCGAGCCCAAGCGACCCTCAACCAGATGCGCCAAAGCCAAATCAATATTATCCCCACCCAGGATTAAATGATCGCCAACTCCAATCCGAGTTAATTTGGGTTCAAGTTCGCCCTGCTCTACTTTGATCAACGTTAAATCGGTAGTGCCGCCACCGACATCACAAACCAGTAATAGATGAACCTTGGCGAGCACCTGGTTGCCAAGTTCCCGCCTTAACCAGTCATAACAAACCGCTTGCGGTTCTTCCAGCAACCTGACCTTCGGCAACCCGGCCAGCCTGGCTGCCTCTAAAGTCAACGATCTAGCCGCCTCATCGAACGAGGCAGGAACGGTCAACACAAGGTCCTGTTTTTCCAGCGGCGCTTCAGGGAATTTATGTCCCCACACGGTGCGAATATGTGATAAATAGCTGGCACTGGCGGCGATAGGCGAAACCTTGCTGATCTCATCGCTGCTGCCCCAGGGCAGAATATCAGCACTATGATCAACCGAGGGGTGAGATAGCCAGCTTTTGGCGCTGGTCACAAATCGGCCTTGGGTTTTAGCACCCAAAAGACGAGCGGCCTCGCCTATCACGGCTAGTCCATCATCTGGCGATATGCCGGAATGAAAGGCAAGATCAGTCTCGGATAATTCACCGACCGCTGGATGATAGCGCACCGATGGCAACAAGGGCCTCGCGGCAACCTGACCTGGAGCTACTAACTGCTCGATTTGGAAAAGCTGAATTTTTTGCGCGGTGTTATCAACTTTGGCGTAAGCAACAACGGTATGCGTAGTGCCTAGGTCGATGCCGACTAGGTAGTTTTCTGGGGAATTTTTCACGATACTATTGCGGCTTTATGATTCTAAATAATTAAAAATGATGTTTTAATCCACGCTCAAAAAGCGCTGTCCTACTTCCAGATGCTGACGATATTGGTGAAGTCATCGGTCCAAGGTTTCATATCAAAATATAAGGGCATTTTTTTCCAATTGCCAAGACGGCTTAGACTTAGCGGTTCCAGTGTTTCTGGTTGCTTGGCCATAACCACCCAGTCTGTCGCAATCACCAGCGGGATCTCCAGTTCCGGTTTAAATTCTTGAATCAGCGAGGCTAGGTGCAAAGCTTCTGCATTAATTGACAAGACTTTTTTCAACGACAAATGGCGGTTAGTCATATGAAATGCCAATATGCCATTGGGCTTTAGTTTGTTGAAATAAAGAGTCAATGCTTCCTTGGTTAGTAAATGGGTAGGCACCGAATCGGAACTAAATGCATCCATGACTAACAAATCAAAGTGCTGGTCAGGCTCTTTTTCCAATGATAAGCGGGCATCACCGATGCGTATTGTGGCATTTGGCGCGCATTGGCTTAAGTAACTAAAATAAGCGGGGTTACTGGCAATATCTACCATTAGCGGATCAATTTCGTACAAGGTCCAGTTTTGTTGGGGCTGGGCATAGCAGGCTAAAGCACCAGCCCCCAGTCCGACTACGCCAATATTCCAGTTTTGATCGTTATTGTCATATTCCTTAAATAATTGCCCCATAGGCCCGGGACGACTGTAATAGGTTAGTGGTATTTGGCTTAAATTGGCAGCCAGACGCTGAGCGCCGTGTTTAGTCGTGCCATGAAATAATTCGTGATAATTTTCAAGTTGGTCTTGTTCATCAAGTAACACCGCTTCACGTACAGCAAGCACGCCAAAAAAACTGCGTTGCTGATACAGCGTATGTGATGATAGACCATGCAAGCTCAGCGCCAGAAAAATAATCACGCCGTTCGTTAACGCGTAGCCAACAGGCCGCGCTCTGAGCAGATAGCTTAGGCAGGTAACGATAATCAGGCAGATGACAGTGGTATCGAAATACTCGAGTAAATTATTAACAGAAGAATAAAGAATAATTCCTACGAGCACCAGTAATGCCGGGGCTATGACTTGTTGTAGCGGCGAAGTCATTCGCCCAGGACGCAGTAGCAGCGCCGCAATAATCATGATTGGATATTCATAAACGGCATTGAACACAAAGGGCGCAACAAAGGTATTGAACATCCCGCCTAACATACCCGCAAAAGACATGATCAAATAGAAAGTAGTCAAATGCCGGGTATGCGGTCTTAACTTTGCCAGTTCACCGTGACACACCATGACCGCGAAGAAAAAAGCAATCAAGTGTAGAATCAGATAAGCCCAATAAGGCAAATCTGCCGGATTAATAAAGGCATAAGCGATAAACGGCAACAGGAACATCGGTTGCAGCTTTACCATTAACGGATGTATTTTGTCATTCCATTTGGAAAAAACGATCACAAAAGACAATAAATACAGGGTTAGCGGGATGATCCACAGTAACGGTACTGAAGCAATATCGGTGCTAATGAAGTTGGTCAGGCCCAGCAATAGACTGGAGGGTACCAAAGCCAATGCTAGCCAGTGTAATTGCGTGGCAAGACTAAGCTTAGGTTCATCGATAACGGCTTCTGAATCTTGTAGGGGCGAATTTATTTGTTGGCTTTTCCATAACACAAAAGCACAGCCTGCAATTAATAGACAAAGCAGCAGATAGCCGATGCCCCAATAGCTTTTCTGATTAGCCAAGCCAATATTGGGTTCCAGCAGAAACGGATAACTGAGCAACGCAATCAGGCTGCCGGTGTTACTAGCTGCATACAAATAATAAGGATCGTGGCTGGTATGGTGGCCGACACTGGCGAACCATTTTTGAATCAGTGGTGCAGTGGTTGAAACCACGAAAAAAGGCAGGCCAATAGCCAAAAATAAGGTCCAGAGTAGCCAGAAAGTCGGATTGCTGTCAGTTGGGGGGGTGGTGTTTTCAGGCAAAGCCAACGGCAGTGCGAAAAAACTGATTAATATCAGCACAGTATGAATTAGAATTTGGCGCCGGTGGCTGTAGCGCGTAGAAAGATAATGTGCGTATAAATAACCCAGAAATAAAATACTCTGGTAAAACACCATACAGGTATTCCAGACTGCAGGTGAACCGCCCAGTAAAGGCAATAAAATCTTTCCAAACAGCGGTTGCAGCACAAACATCAGTGACGCGCTGGCAAACAAGGTTAGGGCAAATAAGAAAATCAGAGATAAATTGCGGTCGGTGGTAGCTTCTGAAGGATGGCTCATTATTTTTATAGGTAGCCTTAGTGGCTTTTAATTTTTTAATGCGCTAATGATAAAGCATTTATGGATGTATAGGGGGGCAAAATAATGCAGATATAAAAAAAGTTTGATGCTCTGCCATGTCAAAAATTTGGCCTACATTGATTTGCACATTATCAACACTAACAATACGTCAAGCTCAATAAAATATTGGATCAGGATAATAAAATCCACCATCCTGATTCCCACGCTTAATCCTGTTAAAATGCCTAATTTTTTACGCACAATAATTTAGCATCTATGGAAAAAACCTACGCACCACATTCAATCGAACAACGCTGGTATCAAACTTGGGAAGAAAAAGGCTATTTTGCTGCCAAATCCGAGGGTGAATCCTATTGCATTATGATTCCGCCACCCAATGTCACCGGCAGTCTGCATATGGGCCATGCCTTTCAGGACACCATTATGGATGCGTTAACTCGCTATCACCGGATGAAAGGCTACAGCACGCTTTGGCAACCAGGCACTGATCATGCGGGCATCGCTACGCAAATGGTGGTTGAGCGTTTATGCAACGCTGACGGCAAGACCCGTCATGACCTAGGCAGGGAAAAATTTCTGGAAAAAGTCTGGGAATGGAAGGAAGAATCCGGCGGCACTATTACCCGTCAATTACGGCGTATGGGTTCTTCCCTGGATTGGGAAAAAGAGCGCTTCACTATGGACGACGGCATGTCCGATGCGGTGCAGGCCGTATTCATCCAGCTATATGAAGAAGGTTTGATTTACCGTGGCAAGCGCTTAGTTAACTGGGATCCGGTTTTACACACTGCCGTTTCCGATCTGGAAGTGTTGTCCGAAGAAGAAAACGGTTTCATGTGGCATCTGCGTTATCCGCTGTCCAACGGTCAGGGACATTTGATCGTCGCCACCACCCGTCCTGAAACCTTGCTCGGTGATGCGGCGGTCGCGATACATCCAAGCGATGAACGCTATAAACATCTGCTAGGTGAGTTCGTGGAATTGCCGTTGACCGGCAGGCGCATTCCGATTATTGCCGACGAATATGTTGATCCCGAGTTTGGCACCGGTTGCGTCAAGATTACCCCTGCCCATGACTTTAACGATTACGAAGTCTGGACCCGCCATCGCCATGTTTCGGTTATTCAAGCGTTGCCGCAGGGCGGTTTGATTAACATCTTAACAGTCGATGCGAGCATTTGTACTGATGAACTGATTCCGGTTCAATACCAAGGCCTGGATCGTTTCGTAGCACGAAAACAAATGGTTGCCGATCTCGACGCCCAAGGTTTGCTGGAAAAAGTTGTTGATCATAAATTGATGGTGCCTAGAGGTGATCGTACTAACAGCGTTATCGAACCCTTGTTGACTGACCAGTGGTATGTGAAAGTCGCACCGTTGGCGGAACCTGCGATTGCCGCCGTCGAAAACGGTGACATTAAATTTGTGCCGGATAACTGGAAAAATACCTATTTTGATTGGATGCGCAATATTCAGGACTGGTGTATCTCCCGGCAAATTTGGTGGGGCCACCGCATCCCGGCCTGGTACGACGAGTTAGGCAATATTTACGTCGGTAACTCGGAGCAGGACATTCGGATCAAACACAACTTGCCCGAAGACTATGCGCTGAAACAGGACGAAGATGTGCTGGATACCTGGTTTTCTTCTGCACTTTGGCCTTTTTCTACGCTAGGCTGGCCGGAAAAAACCGAAGAATTGGCTAAGCATTATCCGACCAGCGTGTTGGTGACTGGCTTTGATATTATTTTCTTCTGGGTCGCTCGGATGATTATGATGGGCTTGAAATTCCAGGGCGAAGTTCCATTCAAGGAAGTTTATATTCATGGCTTGGTGCGCGATGCGGAAGGACAAAAAATGTCCAAATCTAAAGGCAATGTGCTCGATCCTATAGACATTATCGACGGCATAGAACTGGAGACTTTGGTTACAAAACGGGTGTCCGGTATGATGCAGCCGCATCTGGCTAAAAAAATCGAGCAGGATACCCGTAAGCATTTTCCAGACGGCATCCAGTCTTACGGTACCGATGCCTTGCGTTTTACGTTTGCATCACTGGCCTCTACCGGACGCGATATTCGTTTTGACCTAGCCCGCACCGAAGGTTATCGCAACTTTTGTAACAAGCTCTGGAACGCGGCGCGTTTCGTGCTGATGAACACCGAAGAACAGGATAACGGCTTATCCGCTGCGCCTTGCGAATACACCCAAGTTGATAAATGGATTGTCTCCCGGCTGCATCAGGTCACGGCGGTTACCTCTGAGGCTATTGATAACTATCGGTTTGATTTGGCCGCGCAAGCTATTTATGAGTTTACCTGGAATGAGTACTGTGACTGGTATCTGGAGCTGTCAAAAATATCCTTGCAGTCAGATGATGAGGCGCTACAACGTGGCACCCGCAAAACTTTGCTGATGGTTTTGGAATCGATTTTACGCTTGGCGCATCCAATCATGCCGTTTATCACCGAAGAAATCTGGCAGCGGGTCGCGCCTCTAGCCGGGATTAATGCCGATACCATCATGCTGCAACCCTACCCGGTGGCAGACCAGTCCCAAATCGATTCTAACGCAATTAGCGATACCAACTGGGTGATGAACTTTATTCTCGGGGTGCGCCGCATACGCGGTGAAATGAATATAGCACCAGGCAAACCACTGCCGATATTGCTGCAAAACGGCTCAGAGGCTGATCAGCAAAGTTTGGCCAATAACCGGATTTATTTACAAAAGCTAGGAAGATTGGAGTCGATTACCTGGTTGAATTCCGATGAGGTTACACCGGAGTCAGCGATTGTACTGGTTGGCGAGATGAATATTTTGATTCCGATGGCCGGTTTAATCGACAAGGAAGCAGAACTGGCGCGCCTTGAAAAAGAAATCCAGAAAATCCACAATGATTTGCCCAGGGTGGAAGGTAAATTGAATAACCCGGCGTTTGTCGATAAAGCGCCGCCGGACGTTATTGAAAAAGAAAAAGCTAAGTTGGCTGATTTTCGTTCCATGCTGAACAACCTTGAGCAACAGCAACGCAAAATTCAGGCACTATAAGAAAACAGGCGCAAGGTACAAGGCTGGCGAATTAATTCACTAGCCTTGTACCTTGTATTTTTTCCATCTATATTTGCCTAAACAACCGGAACCAGCAATCATCCCATGACTAGCGCATCAACCGATTTACAATTTAGTGGACTCATACAATGCTTGATTAAAAAATGTCTGTTAACCGAGAGCGACGCGCAATCTTATAGTCACGAGGCACAAAAAAACAAAGTCCCATTAATACGTTACTTAGTTACGCATAAGCTCGTTGAGAGTAAAGCGTTAGCTTACCAAGCTTCAGTTGAGTTCGGTGTACCATTTTTTGATCTCAATGCAATTGACTGTCGTAAACTTCCTATCAATCTACTTGGTGAAAAGTTTATTCGGCAATGCCATATGCTACCGCTTTTCACCCGGGGGCGAACACTATTCATTGCTTTATCTGATCCATCTAATTTTAATGCCTTAGATGACATCAAGTTTCACAGCCGCCTAAATCCTGAAGCTATTTTGGTTGAGGATGACAAACTTAGTAAAGCCATTGAAGTTGCCCTAGAGGCAGCGGATACTTCAATATCCGACATGGACGAGGATCTAGAAAATCTGGATATTACTGGGGGAGAACAAGAGGCCCCTAAGTCTGATGTAAACTCGGATATTGATGATGCGCCGATAGTGCGTTATGTGAACAAAATACTATTGGATTCTATAAAACAGGGGGTATCCGATATTCACATGGAGCCCTACGAAAAAATCTTCCGTATTCGCTATCGCTCGGATGGCATACTTCGCCAAGTTGCCACGCCACCTGCCAGCATCGCTGGTCGACTCGTGTCCCGCATTAAAGTCATGTCTAAAATGGATATTGCTGAACGCCGGGTTCCACAGGACGGCCGCATCAAAATGACCTTATCTAAAAATCGTGCAATTGATTTTCGGGTAAATACCTGCCCCACACTGTTCGGCGAAAAAGTTGTAATGCGTATTCTCGATCCCACTAGCGCTCAACTAGGCATAGAAAAACTGGGTTTTGAGCCAGAACAACAACGTATTTTTCTTGAAGCGATTAATAAACCTTACGGTTTAGTATTGGTCACAGGACCTACCGGTAGCGGAAAAACAGTTACTCTCTATACCGGGTTAAATATTCTAAATACCATTGAGCGTAATATTTCCACTGCTGAAGATCCGGTTGAAATTACTGTGGAAGGTATCAATCAGGTCAATATGAATCCTAAAGCCGGCTTAACTTTTGCCAGCGCGTTGCGGGCTTTTTTACGGCAGGATCCCGATATCATCATGGTCGGTGAAATTCGTGATCTGGAAACGGCTGAAATTGCCGTTAAAGCCGCACAAACTGGACATTTAGTTCTTTCAACTCTGCATACCAATGACGCGCCACAAACCTTAAATCGACTGCTACAAATGGGCATACCTGCTTTCAATATTGTGTCTGCGATTAATTTAATTATGGCGCAACGTTTAGGCCGACGACTCTGTGAATACTGTAAACTACCGGCCAACTTTCCCGATAAACTTCTGCTCGAGGCAGGTTTTATACAACAAGAGCTGCGAGACCTTAAAATATTCAGTGCAATAGGCTGTGAGCATTGCACCAATGGCTATAAAGGTCGGGTTGGTGTCTATCAAGTCCTGACATTAACGGAAAGAATGCGTACCTTGATATTAAATGGCGGCAACACCGATCAACTAGCGGAGTGTGCGTTGGCTGAAGGTTTTAATGATTTGCGCAGATCCGGGCTAAATAAGGTACGCATGGGCGTGACCAGTCTGGAAGAAATTGATCGAATTACCAAGGAATAAACATGTCAGAACAAACCGAACAAATCGATTTCATTTGGGCCGGAACCGACAGGAATAAAAAGAAAACTGGAGGCATAATTTCGGCAAAAAGCGAGTCCATTGCTAAAACTGAGTTGAGGCGGCAGGGCTATCGGGTTATTAAATTCAAGAAAAAATCCAAACCTTTATTTTCGAAAAGAATTCAGGCGATCACGCCGGGTGATATAGCGGTTTTTGCTAGACAATTAGCCACTATGCTTAAAGCGGGCGTGCCTTTGGTTCAGTCTTTTGACATTGTAGGTAAAGGCCACGATAATCACAGTATGCAAGAGCTATTGATGGGTATTAAGGCTGACATTGAAGGCGGCGACACCCTGGCGGAAGCGCTGAACAAAAAATCACTGTATTTTGACGAGCTATTTTGCAACTTGGTTGCCGCAGGTGAACAGGCTGGGGTGTTGGAAACACTGCTGGACAAGATCGCGACCTACAAAGAAAAAACCGAGTCAATGAAGAAAAAGATCAAAAAGGCGCTGACCTATCCGATCGCCGTCATTGTCGTGGCCTTTATCGTCACCACTATCTTACTGATTTTTGTGGTACCGGTGTTTTCCGATATGTTCAAAAGCTTTGGTGCAGATTTGCCTGCCTTTACTAAAATGGTGGTCAGCATGTCTGAATGGATGCAAGCCTGGTGGTATATTGTTGTGGGCATAGTAGTCGGCGCAGTTTATACCTTTGGCTATTTCAAAAAACGCTCTAAGGCATTTAATCATTTCTTGGATAAAACCATGCTTAAATTACCCATAGTAGGCATGATTTTAAACAAATCCGCTGTTGCGCGTTTTGCCAGAACTTTAGCCACTATGTCGGCAGCGGGAGTGCCGCTGGTAGAAGCATTGGAATCAGTGGCCGGTGCCTGCGGTAATATTATTTACACCGAAGCGGTGTTAAAAATGCGTGAAGAAGTAGCAACGGGGCAACGGCTGCAATTTGCAATGCAGCAAGCCAATATTTGGCCGCACATGGTTATACAAATGGTGGCTATAGGCGAGGAATCAGGCTCTATGGATACTATGCTGTTAAAAGTTGCTGATTTTTTCGATGAGGAAGTCGATAATTTGGTCGACAATTTGAGCAGCTTGATGGAACCTATTATCATGGTCATTTTAGGTATACTGGTCGGTGGCCTGATTGTCGCAATGTATCTGCCTATCTTTAAAATGGGCGCGGCTGTGGGTTAAATCCGACAGATGATTAATACGCGCCTAAATCACAAATACATAATTAACAATGATATAGCCAAAAAATCATGCAACAGCTTAATATTTTTTTAAATTCCCCCGCCCTATTTGTAACTCTTGTTGGTGTTATCGGCTTGCTGGTTGGCAGTTTTTTGAATGTGGTTATCTATCGATTGCCACTCATGATGCAACGAAACTGGCGTAAGGAATGCACGGAATATTTACAACTTAATCTCGAAATATTTATAGAGCCAGAACCTTTCAATTTGGTGCTTCCTTTATCTCGTTGCCCTGATTGTAATACGCCGATCAAGCCTTACCAGAATATTCCGCTCCTCAGCTATGTTTTTTTAAAAGGTCGCTGTGCAACATGTGACAGCCCTATTTCAATGCGCTATCCTATTGTTGAAGCCTTGACAGCTCTAAGCTCAGTTCTAGTGGCTTGGCATTTTGGCTACACAGCTCAGGCTGGTTTTGCACTGCTGCTAACCTGGTCATTGATTGCGTTAATTTTCATTGATATAGATCATCAGCTGTTACCTGACTCGATCACCCTGCCCGTGCTTTGGCTGGGGCTGTGTCTAAGCCTGTTTAATGTGTTTATCGATCCTCGTGCCAGTATCATCGGCGCTGCGGCTGGATACATCGCTCTCTGGCTGGTATTTCATCTGTTTAAACTAGTAACCGGCAAAGAAGGCATGGGCTATGGTGATTTCAAATTATTAGCTGTATTCGGTGCTTGGATTGGTTGGCAATATTTGCCGATTATTATTTTATTATCTTCACTAGTTGGTGCCATTGTTGGCTCGGCCATGATTGTTTTTGTCAAACACGATCGTAATATTCCTATTCCTTTTGGTCCCTACTTAGCCGCTGCAGGATGGATAACTCTGTTATGGGGCGCTGAGTTGAATCAACTCTATTTGACCACAGTGGGTCTGTAATATCATGTTAAAAGTTGGACTAACTGGAGGTATAGGCTGTGGAAAGTCAACGGTTGCTGAAATCTTTTCTGGTCTGAATATCCCAGTGCTTGATGCCGATGCAATAGCCCATAGCCTGGTTGAAAAAGGACAGCCAGCTCTGTCTCAGATACAACAGATCTTTGGCGTTACCATTCTTAATTCGGATGGCTCGCTGAATAGAAATGCTCTGAGGGATCTGGTGTTTTCTGATTCTTTACAAAAGCAACAGCTTGAATCGATACTGCATCCGTTGATTTATGCTAGTTTGCAAGTGAAACTTGGACAGTTAAGCGCCCCGTATTGCATCATCAGTATTCCTTTATTATTCGAAACCAATATGACTGATCTTATTGACCGGGTACTGGTTATCGACTGTTCTGTTGAAACGCAGATTGAGCGCGTCCAGAGCCGAGACAAGCTGACCACGGAAAGAATACACTTCATAATTAACAGTCAGGTCTCGCGAGCTTACAGAAAATCAAAAGCCGACGATCTCATTAATAACTCAAGTACAGGTTATAGACTTGCAGAACAAGTAAAAAAACTGCACAATTTGTACCTTTCATTAAGCGCCCCTGCCAGGATTAACTAGTCTGTGAACACCACAATTACCTATGAATTACCTTTAAATGAACGCATCCGGGTTTTCATACGGTTAGAACAGCTGTTTCAACAATTCAGCCATTTTCTAACCGGAGAGTCCGTCGCTGACAAACGCGCCGCGCTTAGCGTACTGCTTGATATCATGACTATTTTCAGACGCAATAATTTAAAATCAGAGATACTGAAAGAACTCGATCGCCATACCAAAGTGCTCAATAAAATCACCAACAATCAAGGTGTTGATGCTGAAAAACTAGAAGAATTACTGAGCAAACTGAACCAAACTAGCAAAAAACTCTATGCAACTAACGGAAAAATCGGCAATCAAGTCATGGAAAGCGATCTGTTTCAGAGTATCGCTCAACGCAGTTCCATACCTGGTGGTAGCTGTTCTTTTGATTTACCCGAGTTCCATTTTTGGCTGGAACAAAATGAATCTATTCGCTTAAAAGACCTAGAACACTGGAGCAGCCCATTTGAGGATATTCGTATTGCAATTGACTTAATTCTTAATTTTATACGTAATTGCAGTTCCCCCACTCAAAAGCTTGCTGAAGCTGGTTTTTTTCAATTTTTGCTGGACACCAACCAACCCCATCAACTGCTCAGAGTCAGCCTGGATAAATCCATACCCTGCTTTGCAGAAATCAGTGGTGGCAAACATCGCTGCACCATCAGGTTTATGGTGCCGTCTTCCGATAATAAACGGTCGATGCAAAGCCCAAATAATATTGCTTTCACCTTAACTTGCTGCACCTTCTGATGCAGACGCTACTTCGTGTCAAATGCCCTAACTGTCACAGTTCAGTGCTTTGGGTTGCTGAACAGCGCTCGAAACCCTTTTGCTCCGAGCGCTGTAAATTGATAGATTTAGGAGAATGGGCTATGGAAGAAAAGAGGATTCCCGGAGAATCCTTAGCGCTGGAAAGCGAGGATGAGAGTTTTTTTTTCCATTAACTACTCACTACTTTAAAAAATTCAATCATGGCCATAGAAATAGAACATAAATTTTTACTCGCCAACGATGACTGGCGTAAACACGTTAGTCATTCGGTAAAATATCGACAAGGTTATTTAAGCTCCCAACCAACCAGTTCAATCCGGGTACGCATCAGCAATGACCATGCCTGGTTGAACATAAAAACGGCAACGATCGGCACTCACCGGCATGAATACGAATATGAAATTCCGATGAAGGATGCCAACGAGATATTAACCTATCTTTGCAAAAAACCGTTAATCGAAAAAACTCGTCATTTTGTCACTAATGAGGGCCATGTTTGGGAAATAGATGAGTTTGAAGGCGACAATCAGGGCTTGATAGTCGCTGAAATTGAATTGGCTACAACAGGTTTTTCTTTTGCAAAACCACTTTGGCTAGGTTTGGAAGTTACCGATGATTTGCGTTATTACAACAACAATCTTGCAATACATCCTTATTCAGAATGGTCTGAAAAAACCAGCTAAATACTGTCTTTAACAAACTTGGCATTCAATCGTGTCTGGCTTTCTGTTAAAATGATGTTTTTAATTAAAATAAACTTTCCGGGTAATAATTATGACTTTTGTAGTCACCGAAAACTGTATTAAATGCAAATTTACTGATTGTGTCGATGTATGTCCTGTAGATTGCTTTCATGAAGGCCCTAATTTTCTAGTTATTGACCCGGATGAATGTATAGATTGCACCTTATGCGAGCCTGAATGCCCTGCCAACGCAATTTTTGCAGAAGATGAATTACCGGAAGGTCAAGACGTTTTTATCGCATTAAATGCAGAATTGGCCAAGTTATGGCCGGTCATTACTGATGTGCAATCGGCTTTGCCCGATGCTGATGAGTGGAATGGAAAAGAAGGCAAGCTCAATCTATTAGAAAGATAACAGTTTGCAGGGATCATAGGGTGTGCTGAACGCATTGATCAACACATCCTACAGTGCTACAAAACAGAAACAACCAAAGCAAATACAAAAACGAAAATCACAAAAAGTGCAAACTTGCCCTTATTTGTCAGTCCCGCCTGTGCCAACTTCAGTTCGGCCAGCAATGCCTGCTTAGCATTTCCTGAATTCAGAATTTTTTTACAGTGTCCACGTAAGGTTTGCATTTCTTCTTGCGCTTCTTGTTCGGCGATGAGCTCGATAATTTTTGAATAAAAATGGCCGCATTCCGGGCATTTGATATCGAGATCATGACGCTTATAACCACAGACTGAACATTTATCCACACCATCCTCCACAAAAATATTATTAGAAATCTTCAAATCGGTATGGTTCCATCTGAATGGATTCAACCCGTCGCCCCAGCATAATGCACATACCGTTATAGCGCTCATTTCCGGTTGAAGAAAATTCAAATAAAAATACACGCCGCAAACGCATTGTCCCTGCTTGGTCTCTGCCTAGGCGGAGACTATTTAGTGCCACATATTCATCGGTTTTTGCGCGAGATACCCCGTCCTTTAGGTCGGGGAGGGATAGCGCGTCGGTGTTAGCCGACCCAGTTCATGCAGCTCCTATTGCGTTTGCTATCTTTAAAAAATTAGGTGCTTGTCTTTCCAAGCGGTCAACCCGTGAGG
>CANNNV010000002.1 GCA_947506155.1 Methylococcaceae bacterium | reverse complement strand
GCGTGATCCGATCCTTTTAGAGCAGCGAACTAAGGAAGCATTCGCTGGTAAGTCTTAACGACCCGTTGTAATCGTAGCACTGTGTTAGCGCTTAGTCTGGTCAACCTAGCTTTTACAAGCTCCGTCCTTCAGGGCGGGGTGATTGACATTTCTTATGATAACCGTTCACCTAGATAACTCGCAATACTTGACATCCTCCTCCACCTAAAGGAAGGGGATTGCTATTTTACTAGGAGTGAGTATATCGCTACTGCTCACTGCTCACTGGTTTCTGCTGCTGACGACATTACTGCACCGTTCACTTCACAGACTAACCCCGTCTATCCGACGGTTATTTTACTATATTTAATCGAGTAGTCAGACTTCCACCTATCGCTTGGTTTTTGCTGAAAGTGATCTTGAAGTCTTTATTTTGAAAACTAAATTGCCGTCGTATAGCGAGCCTAAAGCGTCCTCTGATAGCAACTATGGATGATTTTAACAAGCCGTGTATTATGAAGCAAGTAGAATTGAGCCGCTTACATCCCCGTCCTGAACGACGGGATTTTACGCTACTCTGTGATAAATTTTTAGTAACTGCCGCCAGTCAGCACACTATGCCAGAACGGCAAGCTTATCAAACTGGTCGCGGTGGTTACTGTTACCGCCATGGCATAGAGTCCACTATCTAGCTGGTAACGATCACAAAAAATGATACCCAGCAGCATGCTCGGCATCGCCAAATCCAGCACAGCCGCTGCACGATAATCGAAACTGACAGGCAAAAAGCCGACCAAAATCAGCGCAAACCAAGGCATCAGCACCAGTTTAATAAAAATGACTGGAATCACGTAGGGAATGTTTCGGACAGATATCGCTTTCCAGCTTAAAGCCAATCCCAGAGAAAACAACATCAGCGGCACCACTGCAGCGGATAATTTTTGCAGCACACCCAACAGCCAAACTGGTGCAACAATGCCGTTAATGTTCAATATAACCGCAAGCGCCGCCGCCCAGAATGGCGGCGCATTAAAAAACAACCAGATTGCCTTGGGCTTTTCTGAACGCTCTTCGCCATAGTGCTTGGCAATCAGAGCACCGACGGTAAATAACAGCGGCGTAGCGGCAAACAAATCCATTTGAATGACCACCGATCTAGCCCAACTACCAAAGACTTGCTCTAAAACCGGCAAGCCTAGATACGTCACATTCGGAAAGGCGGCAGCCAAAATCATCGCTCCCAAGCGCTTGTTTTCAAATTTAAAAACAACCCCGACCAAATAAATACAGAGCATTGCCAAAATAATGCTACCCATCCCCAGCAAGGTATATTGAAACGACTGCCAGCCGATCTCGGCAGTCCATAAGACTTCCAGAACCATAGCCGGCAGCAGCCAATAAAAGACTACCGTAGTTAAAACCTGCCGCGTTTGCTCGGCTGACAGCCCCGCTGGTTTTGCAAAACGCCACACTGCACCGCAAGCCATCAGCAAAGTCATTTGTATCAATATTAAGGTCATAATTAAAGTCTATTGTGGTGATAATGAATTTTAACATTCACCGCCAAAACAAGTTCCGGTAATATATGCTGACTTATTTATGGTGAATAGCTAACTTCATTTTGGAGCGTTAACATGGGTTTATTTTCAAAGTATTGCCAACTTGGTATTTTTTTATTAATGACTGGCCCTGTTGCGATGGCTGCCGACGCTGTTTCAGCTAAACAAGCGTCAACCATGCAGAGTAAAAACAAGACCATAATCGTCGACGTACGTGAAGACGACGAATGGAATCAGGGCCATATCCCCGGTGCAATTCATATCCCGCTTGGGCAATTAAGCACACGCCTGTCAGAACTTGAGCCTTATAAAAACAGCCCTATCATCACGCAATGCCGAAGCAGAAAGCGTTCTGCACAAGCCCAGCTTGCATTAACGTCAGCAGGCTTTTCCAGCGTATACAGCATGGATGGCGGAATACAGGCCTGGAGCAAAGAGGGCTTGGTCACAGAATAAGCAACCCTAGCCTAGAAATCAAAGCACACTTTATTTTTCATCTTTTCTTTTACCTTAATCATGCCCCAGTCATTCATCTCAACCAAACCCATCCCAGTCCGTGAACGCTTAATGATGGCGCTGGATGTTCCCAGCATTGCAGAAGCGCAAGCCTTGGTCGAAGAACTCGGTGATTCGGTAATTTTTTACAAAGTCGGCATGGAATTATTTATGTCGGGCGATTATTTTGGCTTTATCGAATGGCTAAAACAGCGCGATAAAAAAATCTTTGTCGATCTGAAGTTTTTTGACGTCCCCGCTACCGTGGGTCGAGCCATTAAAGCCTTGAGCAGCAAAGGCGTTGATTTTGCAACCATACACGGCAATGATGCCATTATGGAAGCGGCCGCCAAAGAAAAAGGCGAGCTTAAAGTGCTGGCCGTGACTGCTTTAACCAGCCTGGATCGCGGCGATCTTGATGACCTGGGCTTTGCCTGCGATGTGCGCGAACTGGTTTTATCTCGCGCCAAACGCGCATTGCAAATCGGCTGCGATGGCATTGTTTCCTCGGGGCTTGAAGTCTCGATGCTCAGAGCAGAACTCGATCATAAATTGCTGGTCATCACACCAGGCATCCGGCCAGTTGACAACCGTGAAGAAGACGATCAAAAAAGGGTGGTCAGTGTAGAAATGGCTTTTCAGAATGGCGCTGATTATATTGTGGTCGGCAGACCGATACGCGATGCTGAAAATCGCAAAGCCATGGCGGAGAAGATTCAGGGACAGATTCTTGCGCAGTTTCAGTCGAACTCATAACCTTGCACCTTAATCCGTTATGGAATTTGATCTTAGCTTCACCACCTCGATTCTGGCCGCCTTTATCATGGGATTGTTCAGTAGCTTACACTGCATCGGCATGTGTGGCTCGATTATCGGGACCTTAACCTTAAGCCTGAGTCCAGAAATACGAAACCAGAAAAGCCGACTGTTTCCTTTTGTGCTCAATTACAACCTAGGCAGGATCAGCAGTTATACCTTAGCAGGGGCATTAGCCGGGGTTATGGAAGTATTAATTACGATGCCGATGGGGCAAATCAGCGGACACAGACTGCTGCAAATATTGTCCGCCGTGTTCATGACCGGAGCTGGACTCTATTTAGCAGGATGGTTTCCCCGCTTTGCCTATATCGAAAAAATCGGCCTGCGTTTCTGGAAATTAATCGAACCTTGGGGGCATAAACTGATCCCGGTAAAAAATCTCAAGCAGGCTTTTCTGTTTGGCATGGTCTGGGGTTGGCTGCCCTGCGGTCTGGTCTACTCGGCTTTGGCGCTCTCCGCAACTGCTGGCAATATCAGCCAAAGCGCACTGACGATGCTGTTTTTCGGATTGGGAACTTTGCCTGCAGTGATGGGAGTAGGTATAATCACCAGCCTTTTAACACGCTTATCCAGAATGCAGCATTTCAAGCAGGCTATCGGTCTGTTTATGGTTGCGCTGGCCTTGCTAGCAGCCCTGCCTTGGCTCAATCCCATGGCAATTACATCACACACCGCACTACATTAGAGGATTCTATGGGTCAATTTAACGCGATCATCGGTCAATCTCCTGCATTGGATTCTTTAATTCGTAGCGCCAGAATCGTTGCTGCTACCGATGTTACGGTGTTTCTTAAGGGCGAAACAGGCACCGGCAAGGAAGTGCTGGCAACCGCCATTCAGAAAACCAGTAGTCGCGCCGACAAGGCCTTTATTACGTTAAATTGTGCAGCCTTACCTGAAAGCCTGGTCGAGTCTGAATTGTTTGGTCATAAAAAAGGCTCATTTACCGGCGCCAGCGCCGACAAGCAGGGGCTATTCCAAGCTGCTGATGGCGGCACGCTATTTCTCGATGAAATCAATTCCTTGCCGCTGTCCATTCAGGCAAAATTATTACGCTTTCTTGAGTCAGGTGAATGTCTTGCTGTCGGCGGCATAAAGCCTTACAAGGTTGATGTACGCATTATTTCTGCAACCAACGCCAACCTGAACAAACAAATCGAGGCCGGTCAGTTCAGATCGGATTTGTATTTTCGTTTGAATGTTGTGCCCTTAGAGTTGCCGCCTTTAGCACAACGTACCGAAGATATTGAATCACTGATCAAACATTTTCTGGTTCTATTCGAAGATGCGTACACGCTGACTGCGCCCAAATTCAGCAAGTCTGCTTTACAAGCACTTAAAGCCTATTCATGGCCGGGCAATATTCGTGAATTACGCAATTTATGCGAGCGGCTTAGTATTTTACTAGCAGGTCGTGTCATCGAAGTGGAAAACCTTCCGTTTGAATTTAGCAACCAACGCAAAATTACGACGGCGGTTGAAAATGCGTTTACCCTGCCCGAAACAGGTCTGCAATTGGACACCTTAGAAGCCGATCTAATACACCAAGCTCTGAATCGCACTAAAGGTAATCGTAGCAAGTCAGCCAGACTGCTGGGCATCTCCCGTGATACTTTGCTTTACCGTATGCAAAAACACGGTTTTGCCAGCTGATTAATCATTTGATCAAAGACTGTAATCTTGCGTTGCGCATGATCTGCTTCAAATCACTGACGGCCTTAGCCAGGCCTGAAAATACCGCCTGCGCGATCAGCGCATGACCAATATTAAGTTCCACGACATTGGGTATCGCGCAAATGGCTTCGACATTATAAAAATTCAAACCATGCCCTGCATTAACCTGTAAGCCTGCACTGTGTGCATAAGCCACAGCCCGCCTGATACGGGCCAGTTCTTGCACTTGCTGTTGCAGGTTGCTTGCTTCAGCGTAACAACCGGTATGCAATTCAACTACCGGTGCACCCGCTTTTATTGCTGCATCAATCTGTGTTTCATCCGGATCAATAAACAGCGATACTTCAATACCAGCGGCAGCCAGTTGCTCACAAGCCTGTTGCAGGCGATGCAAGTTGCCGGCGACATCCAAACCACCTTCCGTAGTCAATTCTGCACGTTTTTCCGGCACCAAACAGCAGGCAAAAGGCCTTACTTTCACCGCGATGCCGAGCATTTCATCAGTCACTGCCATTTCCAGATTTAGCCGGGTATGTAGCAGGTCTTTTAATAAATAGATGTCTCTATCTTGAATATGCCGACGATCTTCCCGCAAATGCGCGGTAATGCCATCAGCGCCAGCCTGCTCGGCAACCAGAGCAGCCTGTATGGGTTCAGGATAAAGCGTACCTCTAGCCTGCCTTAAAGTAGCGACATGATCGATATTTACGCCTAGTAGAATTTGATTTTTATTCATTAATTAATGTAACTCGTTGTCCACGAAAAGCTGTTGTTAAACTAACTGCCGATAATAAAACGCAGGATAAATGGCATATTTTTATATTCTCGCTTTATTTTATCCAAGAGATAACCAACTGCAACCATGACAGCAATAACGACTAAATAGGTTAGGATAAAAGTCGAGATCGGCTGATTATTCAAAAAACCAACCGGCTTTAAGATAAAAGCCAGCACTGCCTGATGGAAAAGATACATAAATAAACTGGCATGGCCAAGTTTTAAAAAAACAGCGTATATAGCAAACCGTTGAGTATGTTCGATACCGTAATAGGCAAGAAATATAAGACCTGTCGCCGTAAACCAATAGCCTGTTGTTGGCGGGTAAAATAATTCCGAATAACCTTCGCGCATTCCCAATTGAGGATTTAGCGCCAGCCACAATACAACACCTATACTAAAGAGCACCGTACCAGTTGCCAGAAAATGTTTTGAAGCAAAGGAATAACCTTGACCTAGAAGCGAACCCAAGATGCTTCCGGTAATAGCAAAACTTAACCAAGGTAGAACAGGAAACCAGCCATCAAGTAAAAAACGTTGTAGCGTTGACCGAGATAATAAAAATTCAGGATAATCACTAAATTTTAACGTAGCAATTTCCGTACTTATCAACTCTACGCGGTAGTTAAACTGTGTTTGTAAAATCGGTGTTAGGATGACCAGCAGAATTACGATGCTAATTCTAGCGCTTATGGTGCAGTATTTTGACAACAGATAAACAATAGGCATACAAAAACCTATCAAGTACAGTACGTCATAGCTCAGCAAAGGATAGATATGCCATACCAGCACGTCCAACAAACATCCGAAGGCAATGATTAACCCGCCGCGTTTGAGAAAATGCCTAAAGCTGGCATGTTTTACACTGGTAATAACTACCATCATACCGGCTAACATAATGAACAACGGAGCAGCAAAAGTTCCATATAAACGAAAGATTAAAACCTTATCTTCAAGCTGGAGTAATGATGCGCTTAAATTTGCAGCAACCATGGTAAAAATTGCAATACCACGCAGGATGTCGATGACAGAATTTCTATTAGAACGCATTTTAGTCTTATGAATGTTTAATTCAGTCATTAAAGCCCAGGCTTTGCAGGGCGCGTTCGCTATCCGACCAGCCTTTTTTAACTTTCACCCATAACTGCAAATAAACCTTCTGACCCAGCAGCTTTTCTATATCCACCCTAGCATCGGTGCCGACCTTCTTCAGCATTTCGCCATCCTTACCGATGACGATGTTCTTTTGGGTCAGGCGTTCCACCCAGATAATCGCATAGATTTTGGTCAAACCAGGCTTTTCTTCATAGCGCTCAATCTCCACTGTCAGTGCATAAGGCAATTCGTCGCCCAGACGCCTGGTCAACTTTTCTCTGACAATTTCTGCCGCTAAGAACCGCTCGGATCTATCGGTGACCTGATCTTCCGGATAAATTAAATCCTGCTCAGGCAACAGCGCCATGATCAGTTTTTCCAGTTCGTCGAGATTAGTTCTTTTTAAGGCCGAAATAGGCACCAAATGCTTGAATGGAAAACGATGCTGGGCCTCGTTAAAGAAAGTCAGAATGGCTTGCTTGTCGACGACCTTATCAACCTTGTTAGCCGCCAGAATAACCGGCAAACCGGCCTGTTCCAGCTTCTGAAAAATCACTTCATCATATTCATGCCAGGACAAGCCGTCAATCAACCAAACAATCACATCGACGCCCAGCAAGGTGGTCTCTGCAGTGCGATTTAAGTAACGGTTCAAGGCCCGCTTTTCACTATTATGCATGCCCGGCGTATCCATATAAATAGCCTGGCCGGCGTCAGTGGTATTAATTCCCAGAATGCGATGCCGAGTTGTTTGCGGCTTGCGCGAGGTGATACTGATTTTTTGCTTCAACAAATGATTCATCAATGTTGATTTGCCGACATTGGGACGCCCAATCAGGGCTACGAAACCACAATTCATTTATTATCCTTATTTAATAATTCGAGCATAAGCTCTGCTGCCGATTGTTCGGCTTTCTTTCTTGAATTTCCAGTGCCAACACACGATTCTGCAACGACAGCGGTGGTGCATTTCACTTTAAAGGTTTGCTCATGGGCAAGTCCGGACATAGTCAATACAGCATACTCCGGCAATTCCATTTTTCTAGACTGCATGAGCTCTTGCAATTGAGTTTTAGGATCTTTTTGCCAATCTTCCAAAGACAAACTTTGCAGTTTTTTTGCAAACAACTGTAATACCCATTGCTGACAAACCTCTATCCCCTGATCGTTGTATAAGGCACCAATGATAGCCTCTACGGCATCAGACAAAATCGAATCACGGCGAAAGCCGCCACTCTTCAATTCTCCTGACCCAAGTAATAAGTAATCGCCAACCTGATGCTTTCTGGCCAACTCTGCCAGCGAACCCTGGTTAACTAAACTCGCTCTTAAGCGACTTAACACGCCCTCACAGGCGGCAGGAAATAACTCATATAACTTCTGAGCAATAACGAAGCCCAGAATCGAATCGCCTAAAAACTCCAGGCGCTCATTATTGATCGAATTCGCGCTACGATGGGTTAAAGCCATGGTAAAAAGCTGGGGGTTATTAAACTTCAGACCTAACTTTTTACTTAACTCTTCGGGCTTTTTTATCACTCCAGTCCCGCCTCAATCGTGTCATGAAACTCGGCCAATAAACTCAGATTAGCAACCAACTTCACGACAGTTTCGTACTCGATGTCCACTTTCACATAATTGCCGTGCTTAATGATGGTGATATCCTCTTTTTTGACATCGTAAACATAATTGATATTAAAGCGTTTGTTTAAGCTGTCCCTTATTTCAAACTCGCTTTTCGTTGCTAGATCAGGACTGGCTTTCAACGCATCCAGCGCACTCTTTACCTTGCCATGGTCCAGATAAACAGGAACCACTTTAAGCGTCAGCATGACAAAAAAACCGATTAATCCCAGAATAAAAATAATTGAAATCAAGGTTAAACCTTGCTGACGTTTAGGTGATGAATTCATTTTTTGCTCCAGAATGATTTAAAAATTAACTTCACTATTAGCTTATTTTATCACTGTGCCGATACGATCCAGTCCCACGCCTTTATCTTGCCAGTCCCAGCTCATCCAGATGAAAAACGCTTGCCCAACCAAATTTTCTTCGGGAACCGTACCCCAGTAACGACTGTCATTACTGTTATCGCGATTATCGCCCATCACAAAATAACTGCCTTTCGGCACCACATAAACACCTTCCGCAGACGCTGCATCATTTCGAATCAAAATATTGTGTTCAACGCCGCTCAGATCTTCTGATATATGCTCGTTACCGGTCATATCTTCGCCCTGACCCACACCCTGGTAACGACCTAAGGAAACCTGATTAATAGCCTCACCATTGATATGCAGCTTTTTGTCGTAATAAGCGACTTTGTCGCCCGGCAAGCCAACCACCCGTTTAATGTAATCAACCGTCGGATCTTTAGGATAACGAAAAACCACGATATCGCCGCGCTTAGGCTCGCTTAATTCAATAATTTTTTTATTGATAACCGGCAAGCGTATGCCGTAGGTGAATTTATTAACCAAAATAAAATCGCCTATTAATAAAGTTGGCATCATTGACGCTGAAGGTATCCGAAAAGGCTCGGCTATAAATGAACGCAGCAATAGCACGATCAACACCACAGGAAAAAAAGACCGTGCATACTCTACCAGTACAGGTTCATTTTCTTCATCAAATAAGGTGCCGGTAGATTTAAGCACCAGCAAATATCCGCCCCAGGTGACACCGGTAACCACTGTGGCTGCGGCAAGAAAAAAAGAAAAATCGTAGTCCATAGTAAATAACTTTAGGTTCAAGGTTCAAGGTTCAAGGTTCAAGGTTCAAGGTTCAAGGTTCAAGGTTCAAGGTTCAAGCCCTCGGTTCGGTAGTTTTTGTAACCAAATGATTATTAATGGTTAATTTTGTGAGTTTTGCTAAAAAACAACACATCCGTCCATTGGAACCCACTGAATCTATTGAACTTTAAAAAAAATGAGCGAACCGTCAGTTCAAGGTTCAAGGTTCAAGGTTCAAGGTTCAAGGTTCAAGGTTCAAGGTTCAAGGTTCAAGGTTCAAGGTTCAAGGTTCAAGGTTCAAGGTTCAAGGTTCAAGGTGAAGCTAATGTATTTAAAGTAAGGTTTTCACCTTGAACCTGTTTTTTTATTCTTTATTTAGCTGTAAAACGGCGAGAAATGCTTCTTGAGGAATTTCAATATTACCAACCTGTTTCATGCGTTTTTTACCGGCTTTTTGCTTTTCCAGCAATTTTTTCTTACGACTAATATCGCCGCCATAACATTTGGCGATGACATTTTTCCGCATCGCTTTAACCGTCGATCTGGCGATGACCTTTGAACCGATGGCAGCCTGGATCGCAACTTCATACATTTGCCGTGGAATCAGCTCCTTCATTTTTTCAACCAGATCACGGCCCTTGTTGTTACTGAGATCACGATGCACAATGATGGACAAGGCATCCACTTTTTCAGCATTGATCAACACGTCCAACTTGACCAACTCAGCCGACTGGAAACGCAAGAATTCATAATCGAATGACGCAAAACCCCGGCTCACTGACTTTAAACGATCGAAAAAATCCAGCACTACTTCGCTAAGCGGCATTTCATAATGCAACGATACTTGCCGTCCGACATACTGCATGTCTTTTTGCACACCGCGCTTTTCAATGCACAAGGTAATCACGCTACCCAAATATATCTGCGGCACCAGAATATTGGCACGGATGATAGGCTCTCTGATTTCCTTGATAGTGCCCATATCCGGCAGCTTGGCGGGATTATCGATCATCAGAACTTGGTCATTATGGGTGATGACTTCATAAATAACGGTAGGTGCAGTCGTGATCAGATCAACATCGTATTCCCTTTCCAAGCGCTCCTGCACAATCTCCATGTGCAACATGCCGAGAAATCCGCAACGAAAACCAAAACCCAAAGCCTGCGAAGTTTCCGGCTCAAAATGCAAGGAGGCATCATTGAGATTTAACTTATTCAGCGCCTCGCGCAAATCTTCATAATGATCTGATGTGACTGGATACAAGCCGGCGAAAACCCGCGCCTGCACCTTTTGAAAGCCGGTCAGCGGTTCCGCAGCCGGATTGTCGGTCCAAGTAATGGTGTCGCCGACCGGTGCACCGAAAATATCTTTGATCCCGGCCACGACATAACCGACTTCACCGGTATGCAAAATATCTTTTTCCAGGCGCTTAGGCGTAAAAACTCCGACCTTATCGGCAATAAAAGACTTGCCGGTAGACATGATGGTAATTTTTTGCTTACGGCGTATGCTGCCATGCATAATTCTGACCAGCGACACCACGCCCAGATAACTGTCAAACCAGGAGTCGATAATCAAGGCCTGTAACGGGCCGTCTATCTCGCCTTGCGGCGGTGGAATTTTAAGTACCAGCTGTTCCAGGACATCAGCAACCCCCAAACCGGTTTTAGCACTGATCATCAGCGCTTCATCGGCAGGAATACCTATCACTTCTTCAATTTCAGCCAGCACCCGCTCAGGTTCGGCAGAAGGCAAATCGATTTTATTCAAAACAGGAACCACTTCCAGCCCTTGCTCTATCGCCGTGTAACAGTTGGCTACACTTTGCGCCTCAACACCCTGAGCCGCATCGACGACCAATAGAGCGCCTTCACAGGCCGCTAAAGACCTGGAAACCTCATAAGAAAAATCGACATGACCGGGGGTATCGATGAAGTTCAGCTGATAGGTTTCGCCGTCTTTCGCCTTGAAATCCAGCGTGACGCTCTGCGCCTTAATCGTGATGCCCCGCTCTTTTTCAATATCCATCGAATCCAGCACTTGTGCGGACATTTCTCGATCACTTAATCCACCACATATTTGAATGAAACGATCTGCCAGCGTCGACTTGCCATGATCAATATGCGCGATTATGGAAAAATTTCTTATATGTTTTAAATCCACTGTGTTTCAACTTGTTATGATAATGTGAATGCATAGCGCCAAACCTTGCGCTGTTACGTTTGCCGCGCATTGTAACAGATTTAGCCCTGTTCGAAGCTTAGTTAACTGATGTTGCGTAAACTAAAAAAAATCACTGACCAGCCGAAATTGCACTTAACCAGCTGTATATTCGCTTAACCAACAAGCCTTCATCATGTAAATACGAACGCCCCTGATCTTCGAGTTTAATCTGCCGATAACCGGTATTTTCTTTTGCCGCCAAACGCCGGGCCCTATGGCTATCGGTCACATCCGGCATATCCAAAACACCATAAATATCCAGCAGCGGAATCTTAATTTTGTTAATAAACTCCAGAGTTTGCGCGGACTTGTCTTCAGTTTTCGGCACCGGCAGACTGATAGTCACCAAGGCTTTAATATTGGCTGCCTGCTCAGTCAAAGCATAAAGCCCCATCAACCCACCCAGACCATAACCCACCACCACGATATTTTCAGCACCATTGTTCTTTGCATAGTTAATCGCTGAATGTATCCTAGTAACAGCCTCCGGAAACAACCCATAGTAGTCTTCGCTTTCTGCACCAACCTCTCTCAGTGGCATTTGCAGCGCAAGAGTTGCCCAGTTATGCTCGGGTAAAAAAACTCTCAAACTGTAAATCAGTTGCTGTTGATTAGGATGACCACCCATATCATGCAAAATAATAGCGACACCCTTGTTGGTGATTTTTTCTGTTTGGGTATAAAGACTAAAAAACTTCTTTCCTTCCGACTCCAGCCAGACCGCTTTACCTATGGCCAGGGTCTTATTAATGCAATCGGCAAAGTCGGCTTCCCGCTTTTGATCACTGGCCCAGCAGACATTAGCCAGCAATGGTGCCAGACAAAAGAAAAAAACAAGGATTCTAAGTTTTATCGGAGGGATCAACTTTCAAACGATAGGCGTTTAAGGACACGAAGAAATACAACTTCGTGTCTGGGTGATGAGATTATTGTAATAGAACCACGGCAATAATCGCGACAACAACCAAGCCCAGGGCGATCAGCATGATGCCTTTATTGCTATTGAGCAAGCCTGTGGCTTTATCTTCGAGAATTTCTATGCCTTCGATATAGGCATTAACGGCTTTATATTTGCCCCGATTATCCCTTGCACTTTGATAATAAATAACATCGCCGGTTACGGGGCGACGACTTGTTCCCTTGAGTGCCGAAATATGTATAAAAATATCCTTCCCACCATCATCAGGACTAATAAAACCAAATCCGCGATCTTCTTTCCATGTTTTTAAAACTCCCTTAATCATTGCTTTTGTCATAAATTTTCTTTTTGATTATTTTATCCTTATCTACCTAAAATGTAGCTTAAGGAAGGTTAGCCTTGTGATATTAAATTTCACCGCTGTTTTCAGGCTGGCTGAACGGGACCAAAAACAATACTGATGATCCTCATTCAGAGCAGATGATCCAACCAAATGGCAGGCGAGCTAGATTTTCTTCTTTATAATAACTTTTTCATCAATAATCAGCTCCGAGATTCCACCCAGAGACGCGTGTAAGGTACATGATGCTGTTTTGAAACCACCCTTTTCAGCATTTTCACCTACCCACTTCAAAGTGACATAAGTTTCCTTGTCGCTCAACACCTCAGTAGGGAAAAAAACTTGCTCGCCGGTTTCCTCCTTGATTTTTGGCGGACATTTTTCACTTGCCATAGTTTGCATCGCAACATTATTTCTAATCTTTGCTGCGGCTTCTACCTGTTCAATAGGCTGATCTTCTTTACTTAGACCGACTAAAACAAAGCCCATTATAAAAACAGCAGCAATAGCCAACATGATTTTTTGTACTTCTGACATTTTTCTTCTCCTCATTGTGACAATCACCTACCATTTTACAGCTTGCTCGCATATTTACGTCAAAATAGTTACGAACACCCCGAGCAGATGTCGATTTATTTAAAACTCAATACCCTGTTCAGCCTTGATCCCCTGCTCATAAGCATGTTTTATCTTGGTCATTTCAGTTACAGTATCAGCACAACTAATGACTTCGGGCGCCGCATTACGGCCGGTCAAAATCAAATGTAACCAGGTCGGTTTTTCATCACGAATAAAATCGGCTATTTCCTGACCGGAAATCCAGTTATAACCACAGCAGTAATTAATCTCATCCAGCAACACCACATCAAACTCTTCAGACAATATTTTAGCCTTACTAAACTCCCATATTTCTCGACTGGTTTTAATGTCCTGCTCAGGATTTTTGGTATCCCAGGTAAAACCGTCGCCCAAAGTATGCCATTCGATATTATCAAAACGTTCGGCGGCTTTTTGTTCACCGGTCTGCCATTGCCCTTTAATATACTGAATCACACAGACTTTCATGCCCCAACCTGCCGCACGAAAAACCATACCAAAAGCACTGGAAGATTTTCCCTTACCCGATCCGGTATTGACCAAAACCAGGCCTCGTCGTCTATCTTTAGATTTCATAAGCACCATTCCGTAAATTGAGTATGCACTAAACTTTATAGTGACAAGCATTATCGCCTGAATTCACGTCAAAAAAAAGATCATCCAAATGTCTGCCGCCATTTCCGATTTGTACGATGAGTTTAAAAAATATTTTTTTACAAAAGCCAGAAAAAATCATCTCATTTAAAAATCGAATTAATAAATACTGAAATATGTTCTATTTCTTCAATACAAAGACTATGTTCCATCAAATAATCATGCCATTTGATATTGTAGTCCATACTTTTTAGCGTATCGAAGGCGGCTTTTCCAGACTCGATGTCTACTACCGGATCTAGGATGCCATGCGCCATAAATATCGGTGTGGTTTTGTTAACGGCTGAACATTCAGTGCTTAATGTTTCTATCGTTGGCAAATAAGTCGACAAGGCAATAATTCCTGCCAATTGATGCGAGCATCGTAAACCGGCATGAAGCGCAATAACGCCGCCTTGAGAAAATCCAGCCAGCAAAATATGGGTTGAAGGAATGCCCTTAGCAAGTTCCTGCAAGATCAGTGGTTCAATCAAACTAGCTGATTGATAGATACCATCAATATCGACTTTTCTATCTAACGAGCGCTCTAAAATATCATACCAAGAACGCATAGAAACTCCGCCATTGATAGTGACAGCCTGAATTGGAGCGTTGGGAAAAATGAAATGGATATGGGCTTGAGTGGTTAAATGTAATTCTGGCACTACGCTTTCAAAATCATGACCGTCCGCGCCTAAGCCATGCAGCCATATCACCGAATATTTGTGCTCTGACTCAGGCTGTATTTCAACACTACTTAATTGTTCAATATTCATAAATGCTCCAAGGATAGAAATGGCAGTTAGCATAACTCATTACCCAACATTGCCGATAAATTTTGCGTCCTATTTTTCCACAATTGTCGGAGATAAAGCCACGTCCATAATTATGCAACTATTTAAGTTATTTTAATTTTCAGACCTTAATCTACGATCTAAAGTCATCTCTGAATATTTCCATGGACGTGTGATTTATTCTAATAATGCAGCCAGAAGTTTTGACGAAGAATTGCTTCATTTTTGTCGTTTAGCGAAAGTGTTGCTATATACTAGAGACTTTGAAACTTACCAGACCCTTAGAACCTCCAATGAGCATCATTCGCCAAGACGATCTGATCCAAAGCATTGCCGACTCACTGCAATATATTTCGTATTATCATCCACTGGACTTTATCAAAGCCATGAATGAGGCTTATCAAAAAGAGGAAAATCCAGCGGCCAAAGATGCCATCGCACAAATTTTGATCAACTCCCGGATGTGCGCCGAAGGCCATCGACCTATTTGCCAGGATACCGGCATTGTTACGGTATTTTTAAAAATTGGTATGGAAGTTCAATGGGATGCCAGTATGAGCGTCGCCGATATGATCAATGAAGGGGTTAGACGGGCTTATGCTCATCCTGATAATGTACTGCGCGCCTCAATACTGGCCGACCCTGCTGGCAAACGCATCAACACCAAAGACAATACCCCTGCGGTAATCCACATGGAAGTTGTACCCGGTGACACACTGGATATAGAAATAGCGGCTAAAGGAGGTGGTTCAGAAGCCAAAGCCAAATTTGCAATGCTCAATCCGTCGGACAATATTATTGACTGGGTATTGAAAACCGTACCTACCATGGGCGCAGGCTGGTGTCCGCCTGGAATTCTGGGCATAGGCATAGGCGGCACGGCTGAAAAAGCCATGCTGATGGCCAAGCAGGCTTGTATGGGGTCTATAGATATTCAGGAGTTAATAACACGCGGACCTGATAATGCACTGGAAGCATTGCGGCTGGAACTGTACGACAAAGTCAACGCACTGGGTATCGGTGCTCAGGGCTTGGGCGGTCTTACCACGGTGTTAGATATTAAGATTTTGGATTACCCAACCCATGCGGCAAACAAACCGATTGCGATCATTCCTAACTGTGCCGCGACCCGCCATGTCCATTTTGTATTGGATGGCAGTGGGCCGGCAGAATTTAAGCCACCGCGTCTGGAAGACTGGCCGGAAATTACCTGGGATGCTGGCGCTACGGCACGCAGAGTCAATCTGGACACGGTAACGCAACAGGAGCTGGAGAGCTGGCAGCCGGGTGAAACGCTGTTATTGAGCGGCACCCTGCTGACTGGCAGGGATGCAGCACATCAGCATATGGCTGAACTTTTTGAACGGGGAGAATCTTTACCTGTCGATTTTACGAATAAGTTTATTTATTACGTCGGGCCTGTCGACCCAGTACGTGATGAAGTCGTGGGCCCTGCCGGGCCCACGACCGCAACACGCATGGATAAATTCACTGAAATGATGCTAGCTAAAACCGGCTTACTCGGCATGATAGGTAAAGCCGAGCGTGGACCTGAGGGGCTTGCTGCGATTAAAAAACATAAAGCCATTTACTTGATGGCAGTTGGCGGCGCGGCTTACCTGGTCGCCAAAGCTATTCGAAAATCACGCATTGTTGCTTTTTCCGATCTCGGCATGGAAGCCATACATGAGTTTGTGGTTAAAGATATGCCGGTCATGGTTGCTGTTGATACACAAGGTATTTCAGTGCATCAAACCGCACCAAAGATCTGGCAAAAAAAAATCAACCTTGCATTACTAGAATAAGTTACGCACGTAGATCAAAGATGCGCTATCAATTCGGCGATTTACGAAACAACAGAGGGATGGCTACGAGATAGTTCATAGCGCAACAGGAACTTATTGTAATTCCCTATGGCGAACAATTACATTTAGAAAAGGACTTTTAAATTGTCTAGCAAGCGCTTCAACCAAATAAACCGAACGGTGCTGTCCTCCAGTACATCCCATAGCCACGGTTAAATAACTGCGACCTTCAACTTCGAATCGGGGCACCCATCGTTCAAGAAATCCGGTAATATCATCAAAAAGCTCGGCAACATGTTCATGGCCTTTAAGAAAATCGATGACCGATTGATCTTTTCCTGTTAATCCTCGTAGTTCTGGAATCCAATAGGGATTTGGCAAACTACGCGCATCAAATACAAAATCGGCATCCAGTGGCACACCATGCTTGTAACCAAAGGACTGAAATTGAAGTGAAATATGTCTGATGTTTCGTTCACCAATCTGATTTCTGATCAGTTCACGCAACTGGTGGTAATTCGTCCGACTGGTATCAATAACCACGCTGGCATGCCTAGCAATCGGGGTTAGCATTTCTTTTTCTTTTTTTAATGCTTCCCTCAAAGGAACGTCTAAATTCGTCAATGGATGTCGACGTCTGGTTTCACTATAGCGTTTCAATAAGGTAGATTCTTCCGCTTGCATAAAAATAATTTCGCAATCAATCTGCTTATTACGGATGAGTTCCAAGTTGTCAGAAAAATTGGCTAGACTCTCGCTCTGGTTTCTGGCATCGATGCCTATAGCTGTTTTCGCATAGGTTTTGCTATCTGCCAGCATGACATGACTGATAAAGCTTTCCAGTAAGGTCACCGGTAAATTATCAATACAGTAATAGCCACAATCTTCGAGCGTATTTAAGGCAATACTTTTACCCGAACCGGAAAGACCGCTGAGAATTAATAGTTTCATAAGGGAATCAGGCGAAAGGCAAAGGGCGAAGAATGAAAGGTAAAAAAGTTTTTAATTTTTCGCCTTTCATCTTTTGCGGGCTTTTTTATCTATGTTGTGCGGTTTTTTCTTTGTGTTTGGCAATTTGACGATCTAACTTATCTACCAAGGCATCAATAGCGGCATACATGTCTTCTTGATGATCTTCGGCAAAAATTTTAGCACCACTCAATTGCAGAGTTGCTTCGGCCTTTTGAATTAACTTTTCCACGCTTAAAATGACGTGCACATCGATAACATTATCAAAATGACGGGCTAATTTTTCAAATTTTGAATTAATGTTCGCTTTTAAGGCGTCAGTTACTTCGAGATGATGGCCTGTTACTATAACTTGCATGAGATAAATTCCTTTCAATGGTGAATAATTGGTTTGTTATGTTATGCCAGAGAGCGCTATAAAATACGCTTCCGCTGGCTTGATGATGAAATGAGCATTGCTTCGCGATACTTGGCAATAGTCCTTCGAGCAATATTGATGCCTTTTTCTTTTAATAACTCGGCTATTTTACTATCACTTAACGGATTTACTAGATTTTCATTACTAATGAGCTCTTTAATAAACGCCCTTATGGCCGTAGATGAACACTCACCCCCTCCTTCTGTTGAAACATGACTGGAAAAAAAATACTTAAATTCGACAATCCCATTTGGGGTATGCATATATTTTTGCGTGGTTACTCTGGATATAGTGGACTCGTGTAACTCCAGTTCTTTAGCAATATCCCTCAACACCATCGACTTCATCGCAATAGAGCCATGCTCCAAAAATTCACTCTGTTTTTCCACGATACACTTTGCAACACGTAATAAAGTGTCGTTACGGCTATGGAGGCTTTTAATAAACCAGCGAGCTTCCTGCAAATGGTCTTTCATGCAAACGTTATCTTTGCTATTATCCGCTCGTTTTATTAATCCTGAATAAAATGGATTAATGCGCAATTTAGGCGCAATATCAGGATTCAGACTGACCCTCCATTCACCGTTTTGCTTAGACACGTAAACATCAGGGGTAACATATTCGGAATCTGTATCCTGTATCTGTGCGCCCGGTTTGGGGTCCAGCGTTCTTATCAGCGCCACAACGTGATTCAATTGCGTTTCTGTCACGCCCAGTTTACGCATTAATTTTGACTGTTCATGAGTCGCTAGTAAATTCAAATGCCGAGTAACCAGTGTTAGCGCCTCTTCTTTATACGGCGTGAATTCAGGCAGTTGCAGTATCTGCAATCTCAAACATTCTTTTAAATCTATCGCGGCAACACCCGCCGGATCAAAATTTTGCACCCGGTGCAATACAGCAATAACTTCATCCAAATCCAGGTCGTCTAACTGGCCTAGTAAACCTTGAAAAATTTCTTCAGGGCTGCCGCTTAAATAACCGTCAGCATTAATCGAATCAATAATAGCCAGCGCAATAGCATGGTCACGCTCTGAAAAAGAAGTCAACTCGACTTGCCATAACAAATGATCGAGCAAGGTTGAGGATTTACTACGCTGCGTTTCAAATTCAATTGTCTCAGCAGAATGCGCACCCGATTCCATTGCATATTCATAAACGTCATCCCAAGAAGAATCTATCGGTAATTCATCCGGCATATCGGTTTGTGAGCCTTGACTGGTCAGCAAATCAACGTTATCAATTTTTTTCTCGGCTAGTGTTTCGATTTCAGGAACAACGCTTTCTTCCTCAGTGACTTCCAGCATCATATTAGACTCAAGAGTCTGTTGAATTTCCTGCTGCAACTCCAGAGTAGACATCTGCAACAGTTTGATTGCCTGTTGTAATTGGGGAGTCATGGACAACTGCTGACCTAGTCGTAGATGTAAGGACTGTTTCATTTAAGGTTAAAGGTTAAAGATCAAAGGTTAAAGATCAAAGGCTAAAGTTATTCCCTAAATAAACTTTACGCACTTCCTCATTGGCAACGATAGCTTCTGCTCCGCCTTCCGCAATCACCCTGCCTTCGTTAAGTATATACGCACGATCACAAATGCCTAGCGTTTCCCTGACATTATGCTCAGTAATTAATACACCTATGCCACGATCTTTCAAATGCACGATAATTCTTTTTATATCCTCGACCGATATTGGATCAACACCGGCAAAAGGTTCGTCCAGGAGTATAAATTGAGGATTGGTCGCCAATGCCCTAGCAATTTCGACACGTCGCCGCTCACCACCCGATAGGCCCAATGCAATTTGCTCGCGTAAATGCGTAATATGAAACTCCTGCAACAAATCCTCAATCAATAATTCTGTCTGCTCTTGAGTTAAGTCAGACCGAATCTGTATGACTGCACGTAAATTATCCGCCACACTCAATTTTCGAAAAACTGAAGGTTCCTGAGGCAAATAGCCTATTCCTAGCTGCGCTCTCAAATGCATTGGATGATGGGTAATGACTTGGGTGTCCAATGTAATCTGGCCTTCATCTGCTTTAATTAGACCTACCATCATATAAAAACTGGTGGTCTTTCCTGCGCCGTTAGGTCCCAGTAAGCCAACGACTTCACCGGTATCTACATGCAAGGACACTCCGTTGACTACATTGCGTTTATTGTAGTTTTTAATCAACTGTGTTGCGGCTAGCCTGGTCATTTGGCCTTCGCAGCAGGTTGTTCCTTGGCTTTTGGTTGTAATACAACATGCACACGTTTAGAAGCAGATTCTTTTTCCCCGGCTTTAACCAGTGAAGTTTTAAGATCGTATTCAATAAAATCACTGGAATAAGTCCCGCTGCCTTGCCAGACAGTGGCCTTGTCAATCAAAACCAATAAATTCTTTTTAGGATAAAACTCCCCGGTTAAGGCTTCGCCGGTAATATCGGGATCACCCTCTTTAGGTGTTTGTTTAAATTTCGCCAAATTACCGGTAAATACCATTTTATCCGCTTCACCGTTGATAAAATAAACAACCAATTTATCTGCATTCACCCGAACGCTGCCCTGAATCGAGATCACATTTCCGGTATAAGTGCTAGTTGCTTTTACATCATCATAAGTCGCGGTATTTGAGTCAATAGTGATAGGCTGATCGCCATCACTGGTCAGAGCGTAAATACCCCCGCTATAAAATACCCATAGCAGTAAGCAGTAGATGTGGCAGCAAGATATTTTATTTTTTTTCATAGTTCCCTTTTACGTGAGAGAGCAACTCCAGATGTATCGGTTCCGCAAAAGTCAGTTTCATGCCTATCCCTGTGGTCCAATTTGGCAAACTAATCAACTCTGCCCACGCATCGGTTTCTGCATAACTGATTTCCGGTTTTACTTTTAAATTTGTGGTGTAAATCTTAAGCTCCCTGACATTTTTAGCGGAAGCTCTATCAACAGTAACCTTACCGTTTAACAAAACATTCTTGCCATCAGCAGACAAACTACCGGTTTCCGATCGAATGACCCACGGCGGCGTTTTGTCGTTATAAAAAAACATCAAGGGCTTGGTCAACTGGGTCGTGCTGTCGTCGCTGTAATGAATCATTTCATCAGCAACCAGTTTGCTTTTTAGCTGACCCAGTTCGCTCATTTCCCATTTTGTGTAACCCTTGCTAAAGTAATCAGGGCTATGCACTGAAACCGCCATACGATTAAAATCATTTGGGCCGATCGTCAGCACCAGTACCCAGCTCGTTACTGCAATAAGAATCAGGTATAAATAACGGTAGTTGCCATTGAGTAGATTCATTTTAAATAAGCATTCAAGACGTCATCAAAACGTCCCTGTGCCTGCATAATAAAATCACAGACTTCCCTGACAGCACCTTGCCCTCCAGGCAAGTCTGTACACCAGTTTGCGTGCTGTTTAACAGCAAAGTTGGCATCATTAACCGCAATCGCTAGGCCTACCCTGATCATGATAGGCAAATCCAGTAAATCATCGCCGACATGAGCTGCTTGCTCAGGACTTATGCCTGTTTTTTCAAGCAGTTCATTAAATGCAGCAATTTTATTTTCATGGCCCTGATACACATATTCGATACCCAAATTTTTCATGCGTAACGCGACCGACTTTGATTTTCGCCCGGAAATAACGGCGACTTCGACACCAGTTTGCCGCAATAATTTGATGCCATGACCGTCACGCGCATGGAAAGACTTGTATTCGTTACCTTCTGTATCGAAAAATAGCCTGCCATCGGTTAATACACCGTCTACATCCAGAATTAGTAATTTAAGCTTTTTAGCTTTTTCTAAAACCTGCTGCATATCGTTGATCATACGATACCTGCTTGAATCAGATCATGCATATTCAAGGCACCTATCGCTCTGAGCTGTTCATCGACCACGATTAAGGCATTAATTTTTTTTCGCTCCATAATTTGCATTGCTTCAGCGGCCAGAATATTTGCCAAAATAACCGCGCAATTAGGGGTCATTACCTGGGTAACAGGCGTCTTATGTATATCAAGATTTTTGCCCAGCATTCGACGCAAATCACCATCAGTAAAAATACCGATCACTCGCTCATCGCTATCTATTATTGCGGTCATCCCGAGTTTTTTCTCGGTCATTTCCAGTAACGCATGACTAATCAGTGCAGATTCAGGGACAATAGGCACTTGTTGATCGGTATGCATAATATCCCCGACCAGCAATAACAAGCGTTTGCCCAAGCTGCCACCGGGATGAGACAAAGCAAAATCATCACGGGTAAATCCCCTGGCTTCAAGCAAGGAAACGGCCAGCGCATCGCCCATCACTAAAGCGGCGGTGGTGCTGGATGTGGGCGCAAGACCCAGAGGGCAGGCTTCTTGCTCAACGGCTACGTTGATATGGGCGGTCGCAAACTTGGCCAAGGTTGAACCAGGATTACCGGTCATTGCTATTAATGGCACGCCGAGTCGCTTGATAATCGGCAGTATCGTTAAAACTTCCTCGGTTTCGCCTGAATTGGATAAAGCTATTACCACATCCTGCCGAGTAATCATACCCAAATCGCCGTGGCTGGCTTCGCCCGAATGTACAAAAAAAGCAGGAGTTCCGGTGCTGGCCAAAGTCGCGGCAATTTTACCGGCGATATGTCCTGATTTACCCATCCCGGTCACAACCACGCGACCTTTACAAGCAAACATCAATTTACAAGCGATCACAAACTGATCATTAATTTGCTCGGCTAAGGCAGCAATCGCCTGTGTTTCGACCTGAATAACCGCCAAACCCAATTGCCTTAGTTTTTGATCATCTAATTTCATTTATAAAAGTGCATTTCCTGGCATTCAAATAATATTTCCACTATTTTAAAGCATTTACGGTTTTATCGGGCAGTTGAATTTAAGAGGTTTTTGCTGCTCGGCAAATTTATCGGTTGCGGTGATCAACGCATGGATCATTTCCTTGCCCTGAGCAATATGCCCTGCATCGGGCAACACGGTATATTCAGCATTCGGTAATGCCTTATGCAGGCTGTACCCAGCTTCCATCGGACAAACAAAATCCTGCCGTCCATGAATAATAATGGTCGGAATGTTAAGTAGGGCGTCACAATTATTCAGAATCTGGTTTTCAGTAATAAAATAATTATGCCTAGCGTAATGCAGTTCCATGCGCACTTGTTTAACCATTTTCTCAGTTATATGTTCGCCTTTCGGGTTAGGATTATAGGCATTGCCTAAGGCCACCTGTCCGCCCCAGCCAGACCATTCCTTGGCTACCCGTCTTTTTGCCACCTCATCTTCACCGGTTAGCTGATCCCATAAGCCTTGCACCAAATTACTATGGCACTGCTCTGGAATGCTTTCAAGCAGTTTGTGCCATTGCTCAGGATAAATCTTACCTGCACCATTTTCGGTAAACCAGTCAAAATCTTGCTGCCGCGCTAAAAATACCGCCCGTATAATCAAGCCAAGTACGTGGTTTTTATGTTGCTGAGCATACAGCAAAGCCAAAGCCCCACCCCACGAACCACCAAATACTAGCCATTGAGTTATAGCCAACTGCTTGCGGATACGTTCCATATCCTCGATTAAATCCTGGGTGGTATTGTTTTCCAGTTCGCCAAAAGGCGACGATAAGCCGCAGCCGCGCTGATCAAACAGAATAATGCGATAGTGTTCGGGATTAAAAAAACGCCGGTGATCGGGTTTAGTACCGGAGCAGGGACCTCCGTGCAGAAAAACAACCGGAATGCCTTCAGGATTACCGGATTGCTCAACATAAACCTCATGTTTACTGCCAGTTTTTAAGAAAAAAGTGTAGTAAGGGCTTATTTCAGGATAAATATTTTTCATTGCTTATTGGAATTAAATACTTTGGTGACATTACCTGCTACCTAAAGAAAGGGGCAATATCAAGCATATCAAATGTAATCGTTGCCATAAATAAATCCCAGAGAAATTTAAGTCATTTATAGTATACCAAATAATTATAAAAATGACGTTGAACAAAACTGTCGTCCATTCTGGATTTGAACTTACATTCAACTCATTAAGTGCAATCGAAAAAAAAACCAATTGATATAGTTACGGCTTCAAAGCCCTCTGCCGCCTAGCTTCCTTCGGGTCATGAACCAACGCTCGATAAATCTCTACTCGATCGCCATCGATAACACGCTGATCGAGCTTGCAGACCATACCAAAAACACCCGCCTTAAGCTCGGATCGGCTAATCTCGGAAAACCGTTCCAGCAAGCCCGACGCTTTTATCGCCATCTCAACTGTTGACTCTTCCGGCAACATTAGCGCGACCAGCACCTGTAGTTCTGGTTTAGCATAAGCAACTTCAATATTAACCATAAACTTCTTTGGCCCGTGCCGTAAATGAACTGACCATAGTGTTACAAATCTGATTGAACACTGCACCAAAGGCCAGGCTTGCCAATTTACCCGACATTTCAAACTCCAGATCCAACGATATTTTGCTGGCATCTTCACGTAACGGTATAAAATGCCAGATGCCTTCCAACGAAGAAAATGGGCCGTTGAGCAACGAAATTGTCATGCTCAAGCCTTGGTCAATCTTATTTCGGGTCGAAAAGGATTTTTTAAAGCCGCCTTTGGCAATCAATAACTCAGCTTCAACCAGATTATCTTCGCGCTTAATAATGCGGCTGCCGCCACACCAAGGCAAAAACTTTGGATAGGCTTCGACATCGTTAACCAGATCAAACATCTGCTGCGCTGAAAATTTGACTAGGGCACTTTTTTGAATAACCGTCATGGCTAAAGTACTCCAATCACATGTAAAAATACAAAAAATACGGCGGTTGGAGCTACATAGCAAATCAAAATCTTCCACATTTGGTAGCCGAGTGGGTGAGGCATGCCCAGTTCCTGCTCGGTATGCCGCTGCTTCATGATCCAGCCGGCAAATACTGCGATGCAAAAGCCGCCAATAGGCAGCATCAAGTTAGCGGTTAAATAATCCAACAACTGAAACCAGGTTCGGTCAAGAATCTTAAATTCTGACCAGGCATTGAACGAAAAAATAGTCAAAAAACCCAGCAGCCAGGTTATCGAACCTGACCAGATACAAGCTTGCTCACGACTCATGTTTTTATTTTCAACCAGCCAGGCTACAGCCGGCTCAATCAAGGAAATCGACGAAGACAAGGCGGCAAAGACCAGCATCACAAAAAACAAAACACCGAATAACCAGCCACCAGTCATGTTGCCAAAAGCAACCGGTAAGGTTTGAAAAATCAAGCCCGGACCTGCAGCAGGTTCCAGACCACTGGCAAAAACAATCGGAAATATCGCAATCCCCGCCAATAACGCAACGACGGTATCAGTGCCGGCAATCAAAAATACGGTTTTGGCTATCGACACGTCTTTTGGCAAATAAGAGCCATAAACCATGATCGCGCCCATGCCCAGACTCAAGGTGAAAAAAGCGTGTCCCATCGCAGTCAGAACACCGTTAGCAGTCAGCTTGCTAAAATCAGGCGTGAATAAAAACTTGATACCTTGATCATAGCTGTCGGTGGTCATCGCATAAGCCACCAATAAAATCAGCAACACAAACAAACTGGGCATTAAAAAGCGCACAGCTTTCTCTATGCCTGAATTAACTCCGCGAACCACAATCAGCATGGTCGCCAGCATGAATACACTGTGCCAGAAAATCAATTGCAAAGGGCTGGCAACAAAATCATCAAACAGGTTTTTTATCGCTGCCGCATCACTACCGAAAAAACTACCGGTAAAAGCCTTGAGTACATAAGCCGAAGCCCAACCTGCGATTACACTGTAATAAGACAATATTAAAAAACCGGCAATAACCCCCATCCAGCCTAAATAATGCCAGTTTTTATCAGCCCCAGCCTCCTCAGCCAGCGTCTTCATGGTCTCAATAGGATTTTGCCGACTGCGTCGTCCGAGCATGGTTTCCGCCATCATAATAGGGATACCAATCAGCAACACACATAACAAATAGACCAGTACAAAAGCCCCACCGCCGTTTTCTCCGGTAATATACGGAAATTTCCAGATATTACCCAGACCAACTGCGGAACCTGTCGCAGCCAAAATAAAAGCGAATCGTGAGGACCATTCACTATGCATTGTTTTTTTTGTATCCGTCATTTGTGTGCCTGTACAATTTAAAAAAATTATATATTTTCGCCACGATGAGGTTTTTGTGGCGAGCTTTTCTGACTATTGCAGTAATATCGAGTAAAATAACAAAATTATTCCTTTACGTCAGTTTAAAATTATTAACCCGTAACTATGGCCGACAAAAAGTCCAAAAAAAACACCAAACCACAAAACGCCAATATTGCCGTTAATCGCCAGGCGACGCATGAGTATTCCATTGAGGAGCGCTTTGAAGCGGGAATTGTGCTTGAAGGTTGGGAAGTTAAAAGTCTGAGGGATGGTCGCATTCAGTTGAAAGAGAGTTACGTGGTGATCCGACGTGGTGAAGCCTGGTTGTCGGGCGCTCATATTTCGCCGCTGTTATCTGCGTCCACTCATGTCAATCCGGATTCCATCCGGGCCAAAAAACTGTTGCTGCACCGGCATGAACTCAGCAAGCTGATTGGTTCAGTCGAACGCAAAGGCTACACCTTGATTCCGTTGAAGATGTACTGGAAAAACGGTAGAGCCAAATTAGAAATCGGCCTAGCCAAAGGCAAACAATTACACGACAAACGCGCCGCCTCAAAAGATCGGGACTGGCAACGTGAAAAAGGACGTATTTTAAAGAAAGGCTAAAATTCACCTTTAGCCTTTCCCCCTCAACTTTATTTCGGATTCAAATGTCTACACACCCTAACCTCCTGTCAGTTTCAAACAGCTTATTAATCATCGTTGATTTACAAAAAAAATTATCAGCAGCCATGCCTGAACAAGAAGCGGAACTGATGACATCGAATGTCTGCAGCCTGGTTGAAGCAGCCGGCTTATTAAGCATCCCGGTATTATTAACCGAACAATATCCGCAAGGCCTGGGCGCTACCGATACCAACATCACCGATTTATTGTCAGAAAATACCCTGATTTTTGAAAAAACCGGTTTCTCCTGCTGTGCAGCTAACGCCTTTACGGACACCGTAGCCAGCACCGATCGCAAGCAAATTATTCTGGTCGGCCAGGAAGCACACGTTTGCGTGTTGCAAACCGCGCTGGAATTGCTGCATTTAGGTTACCAGGTGCATGTCGTCGAAGATGCGATTTGTTCACGCAAAGCTGAGCATAAATTCTATGCCCTGCAGCGCATGCAGCAACACGGCGCGACGATTACCAATCATGAATCAATCCTGTTCGAATGGGTCAAGGATTCCACCCACCCCGAGTTTAAAAAGATTTCCGCACTACTCCACTAAGCCCTTTAGCCTTGTACCTTACCAATGTCACTTGCCGAATTTATCAAAAAAGCCATCAATAACGAAGTTATCAGTTTTGATGAAACTATCGCGGTTATTACCGAACACCATCATTACCACGCCACCGAATTTAGCAACGGTTTAAATGACCAATTACTAGTCAATCTGGCCGGCACTAACGAAGGTTCGTGCCAGATTTTTGCTTTTGCAAAGCTCCAGCAATTCGACCAGCAACAGACCTTAAACCTGTTTGGCGACTATTACCGGCACGATGTTTTAAATAATCCGGATGGTGCAGGCCACCAGAATATCAGAAATTTCATGCAATACGGCTGGGATGGCATTCGTTTTAGCGGCGTAGCGTTGACGGCTAAATAAGTTTGCTCGACTTTCTGATCATCGGCCAGGGACTGGCCGGCAGCTTGCTGGCCTGGGAACTGATACAGCGCGGCTGCAAGGTCATTATTGTCGACAACGGCCAGGAAAATGCCTCGCAGGTTGCGGCGGGACTGATTAATCCGATAACTGGCCTGCGCTTTGTCAAAACCACCGATATCGCTACGCTGTTACCCACAGCAAAACAGTGCTACGCACAATTAGCCGATTTTTTTTTGCAGGATTTTTTTATAGAAAAACCGATGCTGCGGCTGTTGCAAAGCGATGGCGAGTTAAATAATGCAAAAAAATGCCTCAACAATCCCGATTACCAGCCTTATTTAGGCGAGCTACAGCACAGTATCGATAATCTTGCCACACCGTTCGGCTGCCTGGAGCAACAGCAAACGGGTTACTTGCTAACCCGACCATTATTAAGCTGCCTGAAAGCATTTTTCATTGCCAAAAACAGTTATCGTCAGGCTGATTTTTCTTATCAAGACTTAGAACTGGAACCTTTGTTACGCTGGAAAGACCTGATACCCCAGCGAATCATTTTCTGTGATGGTTTTAAAGCAACGCAAAATCCCTGGTTTTGTTATCTGCCTTTTCAGCCAGTCAAAGGCGAGTTATTAACCCTGGAACACCAAGCCGACTTGCCGGATAAAATCCTCAATTACGGCCACTGGCTGATTCCGTTAAATAAGCGTCAAATCAGAATAGGCGCAACATTCGACAGAGAAAACCTGAACACACCGACTACCGAGCAAGGCAAACAAAGCCTGTTAAATACACTCAGCCAAGTTTCAACCGAATTGACGCACACAACGCTGCTCAATCACCTAGCCGGAATCAGGCCTTGTACCTTGGACAAACAACCGTTTATTGGCTGGCATCCCAGACACACTAACCTAGCTATTTTTAACGGCTTCGGTGCCAAAGGCAGCCTGCAAATACCCAGCTACAGTCGGTGCTTCGCAAAGGCTTTATTAAGTAACATGCCGCTACCCAAAACCTGCGCTATTGAGCGATATTATGCAACGCATTTCACTGATTAATACCGCCCACGACCTGATCCTGAATGTACTTAAGCCCGGCGATATTGCGCTTGATGCGACGGTAGGCAACGGCCACGACACCCTATTTCTAGCAGAACAAATCGCCCCGTCCGGCCAGGTTTACGGCTTTGATATACAGCCATCGGCCATAGCGTCAACTTTAGAGAGATTTCGCCAAACTCCGTGGTCAGACTGCCTGACCTTGATTCAGGCCAGCCATGCCGACATGGCTGACAACATCCCCACAACTCTGCATGGCAAAATCAACGCAATCATGTTTAATCTGGGCTATCTGCCGGGCGGCGATAAAAGTGTCATTACACTGACCGAGTCCACCTTGACCGCGCTGACGATTGCCAGCCGAATCTTGGCCAGAGACGGCATCCTAACCGTGCTAGCTTATCCCGGCCACCCCGGCGGAGACAGCGAAACCAATCAAGTTCAATGTTGGTGCGAGCAGCTAAATAGCAATCAATTTACCGTCGATACGTTTTACAGCACCGAACATAAAGACTCTGCTCCCAGGCTTTTTGTACTTCGCAAGTTGCGTTAGAATGCAAACAACAAAAAACATACATCTTACCATTCGCTCTTCGCAATACGATTATCAGCAGCCGCAGCTATCTGCCTACAGCATCTTGAGTTCTGATTTAATTCAGCCCCCAGATAATGCGAATTTGTGACACTTGGTGTGCCATTATTTTAACAAAGTTAAATTAAGGTTCCCGCATTGACTCGTCAAGCGCTCTTTTTAGTGGCCATAACACATAGGACATCACCGAGCGTTTTCCCACCACTATTTCCGCAGTCAAGGTCATTCCTGGCAGCAACCTAGCTCTTTCAGGCATTTTTTTCAATTTGAGATTGCTTAAGCTTATCCTGCTCTTGTAGTAAGCATCCATACTCTGCCCTGGATCTGCTTCTTTGCGAAAGGCATCTTCACTCATCGTGCGCACTTCGCCTTCCAGAAAACCATGTCGCTGGAATGGAAAAGCATCCATTTTCAGACGAGATATATCACCCAATTTGACATAACCGACATCCATCGCATCCACTTGAACTTCAGCTTCCAGCTCTGTTCCGAGCGGAACTAGCGTGAAAAACATTCCTCCACCTTGAGCAACCGAACCCAAAGACAACTTTGCAATCTCCAATACAACGGCATCTGAAGGTGAGGTCAAGGTCACTAACTTATGACGTTTATCTGCTTTTTGCAGCTCCTCACTGACTGTATTCCGGTCACGGGACGTAGCTAACATGTCTTCCATCATCTTTTGACGCCAACCTTTTTTGAAAGCCGTTTTCTCAGCCTCCATGCCCGCCAATTCGCGTTTTATTTCCTGCTCGCGGTTTTTTGCCAGCTGCAAATTTCGCTCAACTTCCTGACGTTTTCCTTGCGCTTCCAGCAAGTGCAGACGCGCACCAAAATTTTTGGCGACCAGCTTTTCCTGCATGCTCTCAATCTCCTGCAACGGCTTGATATTTTCAGTCAATAGTTGCTGATCATGACGATTGGTTACCAAGATTGCCTGCAATCGGGCAACATTTTCGTCCATCTTGCTCAGTTGCGCCTGGTAGTTAGCTTGCCGCTCAATTGACAATTCGGCTTGTAACTCGCCATCTGCGTCGGTCTTGGCCTTGTCTGGTGTTTTATGCCCGGAAAGCTCTGCCTCAAGGCTTTTTGATTGGGTTTCCAAGCTGCTTAACTTTTTTCTCAGCTGTATTTCATCGGCTTGCGTAAAGGTTGGATCGAGTGTTGCAAGGCGTTCGCCTTTTTTTACTACCTGACCAATTCGCACATCAATACTTTGAACAATTGAAGTCTCTAATGGCTGGATAACGATATTGGGCAGGGGCGTAATCAATCTGCCGTGCGCCGAGACTATCCGATCAAGATCGGAGTAACTCGCCCATAGCACCAATGAAAGCAATGCAGCCAACATGACATGCATGGTTATTCTGGCTGAACGTGGTAATGGGCTACGCTCTATCTCATCCGCATCGGGCAGAAATTCGATAACGATTAGATTTTCGGCCTTTACCTGCCTAGCTAGATCTTTAGCCGCTATCCGTTTGGTTGCGACCTTGGCTATAAATGACTGGTCTGTTGGTTCCATAAATGTTGATAAGTTGAGCTGCGTAATAATAGTTCTTCGTGACGACCACTATCAACCAGTCGCCCATGCTCCATAACCAGAATGGCATGCGCATTAACCAGAGTAGATAGGCGATGAGAAATCATCACAACGGTGCGTCCGACCGCGATACGAGACAGATTCTGGATAAAAATGGCTTCACTTTCTGGATCGAGTGCGCTAGCCGCCTCATCGAGTATCAAAATGCGCGGCTTGGACAGGAGGGAACGAGCAATTGAGAGCCGCTGTTTTTGACCGCCGCTGAGATTGGCAGCATTTTCTTCTAAAAAGGTATCATAACCTTGCGCCATGCGCTCGATGAATTCATCGGCACCCGCAGTCTGAGCTGCGGCAACGATTTCTTCAAAACTGGCATCGGGTTTAGCCATCGATATATTTTCACGGACAGTACCACGAAACAGAAAGTTTTCCTGTAACACCACACCTATCTGGCGGCGCAAATGAGCAAGATCGATTTCGCGGGCATCAATACCATCAAATCGAACGATACCCTCCTGCAAAGGATAAAGTCCCTGAATCAGCTTGGTTAGTGTGGTTTTACCTGAACCGCTACGACCAACGACACCCACTATCGTTCCGGCGGGAATCGTAAAGGTAGTCCGATCCAGTGCGGTCGCACTGGCGCCTGGGTAACGGAAGGTGACATCCTGAAAAGAAATATCACCCATCAATTGTGGCCGCAAACCACCTGCACCCGCCCTACCTTCTGGCTGGCGATTCATTACTTCACCTAAATAACCGACCGATAATGCGGTCTGCTCATATTCATTGATCATGCCAACCAAGGATAGCAAAGGCGCAACTACACGCCCGGAAATCATCTGGAAAGCAATCAGGGCGCCCATAGACAAGGTCTGGTCAAATACGTCCTGGGCGCCGAGAATAATAATGGTAATCGGCAACAACTTACCGAGAAAATCAGTGATCGCACCTCCGGTAATCCCTAATTTTGCAACCCGAAAATGCATGGTGATAGACTGCGCCGAAATTTGATCCCAGGTACGCCGCTGAGACGGCTCAATGGCCAAGGCCTTGACTGTCCTCATGCCATGAACCGTTTCTACCAGCATCGACTGACGCTTACCTTCGGCAGAATAGAGTGCGTTAAGCCGAAAACGATAAGTGGGCAAAAGCGCCAGGATGATACCCGCGATAACTAGGGTAAAGACCAAGGTGACAATGGCCAACTTGGCTGAAAAAGAAAATAGTATGGGCAAATAAAGCAACAAGCCGAACACATCAATCGCCGTAAAGAGCACCCTTCCGGTCAGGAAGTTTCGAATACTCTCTAATTGCTGCATGTGCCGCGTAATGACACCTGCTGTGGTAGTTTCGAAATAATCGATAGGCAAGGACAGTAGATGGCCAAAAGTGCGCCGAGTAAGCCGCATATCAATCTTATTGGTGGCAGCCAGTAGCAGAAACTGGCGCAAATAACCAAATAGTGAATCAAACACCGTAGCAATTACAATACCAACGCCCAAAACCCAGAGTGTAGAAACACTCTGATGCACCAATACTTTATCTATAACTAACTGAAAAAACATGGGTGATGCCAATGCCAAGAACTGCATGGCTATAGCCGCAAGAATAATGTCTCTAAAAGCGGCTTTTTGCTTCAATATTTCGGGAATAAACCAGCGAAAACTAAAAGGCTGATTAAGGTCATTTAGAGTATGGCTACGCTTAAGAAATACTACGTCACCATTCCAGTGCTGGCAAAACTGCTCCCTATCCAGTAAATCTATTGCCGCCCCACTTATTTGAGGATCAAGAACTGCGACTTTGCCATCTTCCTCGGTTCTCGCACCGACAATGATTACACTGCCTCCCTTAGCTAATTTGGCCAATAGTGGAAAAACTCCGCCCTGTGCCAGCAACCCTTCCCAGGAGAGTTTATCAGCCCTAGCTTTCAATCCGATTTCCGAAGCAATACGCAACAACAAAGCAGAAGTCGGCTCTTCTTCACCCAGCGCGTATTCTTGTATTATTCGTTCTGGATTGATTTGCAAGCCATGATGCTGGGCGATAGCAGTGAGGCACTGTATGCTGGTATGAGGATATTTATCTAACATTTATTAACCGGACCGTATGACCTGACACTGAGCGAGTCAACTTCCTTTAAATTACGAGAAACAAGCAAACTTTGCCGCCGAAATTGCCGATAAAAAATAAACATATTTTAAACGAAAAACAGCATAATTTTAAAATCCGCTAATTTCGGCAATACTGCAGGTAAAATACGTGATATTTCATTTTTTATGCCCACTCAATACAAATCTATAGTTTTTTTAATTGCAAAAAAATAGGCCTCTTAACTATCCCATTGACAGTTAAGAGGCCTATTTAAGAAACTATTCATTTTTAGGGAAAAGTGATTTACATTTCGTCGTATTAATTGTTACTAGAAAATAACGATTGCTCAGATAACTTTTCTCCAACTTTTTATCAAAGATGAATAAAAAAATTTATGGTCTATCAACTAGCTCAACATAAGCCATAGGCGCATCATCGCCTGGTCTAAACCCGCACTTCATGATACGTAAATACCCACCCGCTCTATTTTTATAACGTGGGCCAAGCTCATTAAAAAGTTTGGTTACCATATCACGATCACGCATACGAGAAAAAGCAAGACGTCTTTTAGAAACACTATCTTCTTTAGACAATGTAATTAAAGGTTCAGCATAGCTTCTTAATTCTTTCGCTTTTGGCAAAGTAGTTTTAATTAATTCATGCTTAAACAATGAATTAACCATATTGCTAAATAGCGCCTTACGGTGACTGCTATTTATATTGAATTTTCTTCCGGATTTACGATGTCTCATTGTAAGAAGACCTAATGTTAATGTGTTATTGCGTGAGTTTGATCTGCAAGGTTTTCAGGAGGCCAATTTTCTAATCGCATACCTAAAGATAAACCTTTTAAAGCAAGAATGTCTTTTATTTCTGTTAAGGATTTTTTACCAAGATTTGGAGTTTTTAATAATTCAACTTCAGTACGCTGAATCAAATCACCAATATAAAAAATATTTTCAGCTTTTAAACAATTAGCAGAACGTACTGTTAACTCCAGATCATCTACAGGACGCAGAAGAACAGGATCAAATATTTCTTCAACTTCTATTTCATCCTCAGGAAGCTGATCATTTACTTTTTCAAAATCAACAAAAACTGACAATTGATCATGAAGTATTGTGGCCGCAAGCTTAATCGTTTCTTCTGGATCAACTGTTCCGTTTGTTTCCAGTTCGATAATTAATTTATCTAAATTAGTTCGCTGTTCAACACGTGTGCTTTCCACCTGATAAGCAACCTTAACGATCGGACTATAAGAAGCATCAATTTGAAGAGCACCAACAATTAGACTATGATCAGAATTTGCTTTACGAACACTAACAGGTTCGTAACCTCTTCCTCGACGCACCCTGATCTTCATATTCAAAACGCCAACTTGTGTCAGGTTAGCTATTACCAATTCAGGATTAATAATCTCCACATCATGTGGAAGTATAATATCTGCCGCGGTAACACACCCAGCTCCATGCTTTGAAAGAGTTAGTTCCACTTCATCTTTAGAATGAAGTACGATGGCTAATTTTTTAAGATTCAGCAAAATATCAATTACATCTTCTTGAACACCATCAATAGTAGTGTACTCGTGAAGAACGCCTTCAATTTCAACATCTGTAACTGCACATCCCGGAATAGTAGATAACAGAACACGCCGCAATGCATTACCGATAGAATGACCAAACCCTCTTTCAAGGGGCTCAATAACAATCCGAGAATGATTAGGTGTTTTGCTTACAACCTCAACTAAACGAGGCTTCAATAAGCCAGAAATAGAATTCTGCATTTATATCCCTCAAACCTACGATTATTTAGAGTAAAGCTCAACTACCAATTGCTCATTAATATCACTACCCAAATCAACCCGATCTGGAAGCGAACTAAATGTACCCGACATAGCTTTAGAATTAACTTCAACCCAAGAAGGAAATCCGTACTGCTCTGTTACTACTAAGGCATCAACAATTCTTTGTTGTTTTTTTGCTTTTTCCCTAATGGTAAGAATATCACCAGCAGAAACTTGATAAGAAGGAACATTAATCAATACATTATTAACCTGAATAGATTTATGACTGACTAACTGACGAGCTTCTGCCCGTGTAGAAGCAAAACCCATACGATATACAACATTATCTAATCTAGACTCAAGAAGGTTCAATAAATTCTGACCTGTTGCGCCTTTCTTTAAATCAGCAGATTTATAATAATTTCTAAATTGTTTTTCTAGAATGCCATAAATTCTACGTAAGCGCTGTTTAGCTCTCAACTGTATTGCATAATCAGAACTTCTCGCTCGCTTGGTGCCATGCTGGCCCGGACGCTGATCTAACTTACATTTATTCTCCAAGGACTTTCCTCTGCTTTTTAAAAACAGATCAGTGCCCTCTCTTCGACTCAATTTACATGTAGGCCCAAGATATCTTGCCATAACAAACTACTCCAGATTTTTTATACGCGGCGTTTTTTCGGCGGACGGCATCCATTATGTGGGATAGGCGTCACATCAACAATATTGTTTATTTTAAACCCCAAATTGTTCAGAGAACGCACTGCGGATTCACGACCTGGACCAGGTCCCTTAATCATAACATCAAGGTTTTTCATGCCGAATTCTAAAGCAACAGTGCCAGCTTTTTCAGCAGCAACCTGCGCAGCAAATGGGGTGCTTTTTCTGGATCCACGAAATCCAGATCCACCTGAAGTTGCCCAGGAAAGAGCATTTCCTTTCCTATCGGTGATTGTTATTATTGTATTGTTAAAAGAAGCATGCACATGAACAATACCATCAACAACTTCTTTTTTAATACGTTTTCTAGAACGATTTTGACTCGCCATTTACTTCAACCTCTTAAAGGAATATCTTATTTTCTAATTGCCTTACGCGGGCCTTTTCGAGTTCGAGCATTTGTTCTCGTTCTCTGCCCTCTTAAAGGCAATCCTCTACGATGTCTTATTCCGCGATAGCAACCCAGATCCATCAAACGTTTTATATTCATAGAAACTTCACGACGCAGATCACCTTCCACTGTCATCTTCGAAACCACAGTACGGATAGCTTCTAATTGCTCTTCAGTCAGCTCTTTTATTTTTATTGAAGGAACAATACCCACTTCAACACAAATCTCACTTGCAGTTTGACGACCAACACCATAAATAGCAGTTAAAGCGATTACTGCATGTTTATGATCTGGTATGTTTATCCCGGCAATACGTGCCATCTAGATACTCCCCTTGGTAGCACTCTAAAGTAAAGCGCCAAATTATAGCATTGCATTAATTATGGCGCAACAATTATTATCCCTGCCGTTGTTTATGCTTTCCATCTTCACAGATAACTCTAACAACGCCATTTCTTTTTACAACTTTGCATTTTCTACAAATTTTTTTAACTGAGGCACGAACCTTCACTACTTACTCCTAGATTGCTCTTGTGCAATAAATTATTTTTTTAGGTTGGCTTTTTTCATTAAGCCATCATACTGCTGGGACATAACATGAGTTTGCATCTGTGAAATAAAATCCATCACAACCACAACAATAATCAATAACGATGTTCCTCCAAAATAGAACGGAACATTCCAGTACACAATTAAAAACTCAGGCAATAAACATACAAGCGTAATATAGAATGCACCAACCAGCGTCAACCTAGTCATTACTTTATCAATATAAGAACTTGTTTGAAGACCCGGTCTTATTCCTGGCAAAAAAGCACCTGATTTTTTTAAATTTTCAGCAGTTTCTTTTGAATTAAATACCAACGCTGTATAAAAGAAACAAAAGAAAATGATAGCTGTCGCATAAAAAATAACATAAATAGGCTGCCCAGGAGATAGCATGGTAGCAACATCCTGTAACCAGGCAAAGCCATCACTGTTTCCAAACCAACCAGCAATAGTGGCTGGGAACAAAATTATACTAGATGCAAATATAGGAGGTATTACACCAGCCATATTTAACTTTAATGGCAGAAAACTACTTTGCCCAGCGTACATCTTTCGACCTTGCTGTCTTTTTGGATAATTAATAAGTATCCTACGCTGCCCTCTCTCAACAAAGACGACTAATGCAGTAACTGAAATTGACAGGAGAAACAATAAAATAATAAACGCCCCATTCATTTCCCCTGTTCTTGCTAATTCCAAAGTCCCTCCAATTGCTTTTGGCAATCCAGAAACTATACCTGCAAATATAATCAGTGAAATTCCATTACCAATTCCACGCTCGGTAACTTGCTCACCCAACCACATTAAAAAAACAGTACCCGTAACCAAGGTAACTGTTGTAATAACAATAAAACTAATACCAGGACTTAATACTACAGAAAGCCCACCAGCAGTTTGGTTTTGCAGTGCTAAAGAAATTCCAATCGCCTGAAAGGTCGCTAAAACAACAGTACCAAATCGAGTATATTGCGAAATCTTACGCCTACCTGACTCACCTTCTTTTTTTAGCTGCTCCATTGCCGGTATAACAACCGTCATCAATTGCATAATAATTGACGCCGAAATATACGGCATAATACCCAAAGCAAAGAGGCTTAAACGCATCAAAGCGCCACCGGAGAACATGTTAAACATATCCAGAATTGAACCGCTTTGTTGCTCGAACATAACAGAAAGCGCTTTGGGGTCAATACCCGGTACAGGGATATGAGCACCAACTCTGTATACGAAAAAAGCGCCCAAAACAAAAAATAATCTTGCTTTAAGCTCTGAAAAACCGCCGATTTTTCCAGTAACCTGTGCTCTTGGAGTACTCACTTAAACCTCTACTTTTCCGCCAGCAGCTTCAATAGATTCTTTTGCGCCAATAGTTACCTTTATGCCCTTAATTACAACGGCTTTGGTTAACTCACCAGACTTGATTATTTTTGCTTTTTTCGTAAAAGCAGGAACTATATTGGCAGCAATCAAAATCTTAAGATCAATAACTTCGCCACTTAAATTATTCAGCTCGTGCAATCTTACCTCAGCTGAATACTTGCTAATTAAAGATTTAAAACCAACTTTTGGCAAGCGGCGCTGCAATGGCATCTGCCCACCTTCAAAACCTACCTTATGAAAGCCTCCACTGCGAGACTTTTGACCTTTATGGCCTCTTCCGCATGTTTTACCTAGCGTGCAGCCAATACCTCGACCAACTCGTTTAGATTTTTTTCGAGCCCCTTCACTTGAACGAATAGTATTTAGAAACATTATACTTCCTCAAATTTTAGCATGTATGATACTTTATTTATCATACCTCGGTTTTCCGGAGTATTAAGAACCACAACAGTCTGATTGATTTTTCGCAATCCCAATCCTTTTAAACAGGCTTGATGACGTGGTAATCGCCCAAATTTGCTTTTTGTCATCGTAACACTTAATTTATTACCAACCATTACTACTACCCAATAATCTGTTCAACTGACAAGCCGCGTTTTGCAGCTATTTGGTTAGGACTATGCATACCTGTAAGTCCATTAATAGTTGCTCTTACAACATTAATAGGATTACTTGTACCTATGCATTTAGCCAATACATTATGTACCCCAACAACCTCAAATACCGCTCTCATTGCCCCGCCGGCAATAATACCCGTACCTTCAGAAGCAGGCTGCATATAAACCTTAGCTGCCCCAGTTGTATTCATAATGGGATACTGTAATGTATCGCCTTTTAAAGAAACTTTACGCATGTTTTTACGCGCTTGTTCTAATGATTTTTGTATGGCAATAGGCACTTCTCTGGCTTTACTTACGCCATAACCAACTCGTCCCTCGCCATCACCAACGACTGTTAGCGCTGTGAAACCAAAAACTCTTCCGCCTTTGACAACTTTTGCAACACGTCTTACATTGACTAATTTTTCTTGCAAACCATCTGCACTAACCTGTGAAGGTGCTGTAGACATCTTATTCCCCTAAAATTTCAAACCAGCTTCACGTGCCGCATCAGCTAATGCCTTAACGCGACCATGATATTTAAATCCTGAGCGATCAAAAGCAACCTCAGATACCCCAGCAGCAATAGCTTTTTGGGCAATAAACTTCCCAACTTCTGCTGCCGCGATAATATTTCCAGTATTCTTTAACGTAGATTTAATATCAGCCTGAGTTGTTGAAACACTTGCCAACGTCGTCATTCCATCAGCACTTATGATTTGAGCATAAATATGATTCGCTGTTTTGTGAATTGACAAGCGTGTTGCACTTAATTTTTTGATTTTACTACGCAATTTTAATGCGCGTTTCATACGTGATTGTTTCTTATCCATTACGCCACCTTACTTCTTCTTAGCTTCTTTTCTTGCGACATGCTCATCAACATATCTGACACCTTTACCTTTATAAGGCTCGGGAGGACGATAAGCTCTTATTTTTGCAGCCACTTCACCTACCAATTGCTTGTCACTTCCTTTAACAATTATTTCTGTTTGAGTAGGAGTTTCAACTGTAACTCCTACTGGAACTTCAAAATCAACTGGATGCGAAAAACCAAGCGCAAGATTAAGTATGTTACCTTTTGCTTGAGCCCTGTAACCGACACCGATTAAAGTAAGTTTCTTCTCAAATCCTGCAGATACACCAATAACCATATTGCTTACGATTGCTCTAGCCGTTCCAGCTTGAGCAGTAGCTTTTTTATCATCTTTGTCCCATTGAACCTGGATTACGTTATCCGCAATGGCCAGACTAACGGCTGCATTAATATCATAAGATAATTGACCATTAGCTCCTTTTATGGTCACATTATTACCTTCTAACTTTATATCCACACCACCTGGGATAATCACAGGAGCCTTAGCAATTCTTGACATAACCTGACCTACAGTTTAACAAACAGTACAAATAACTTCACCGCCATGTCCAATTGAACGAGCCGCTCTATCAGTCATAACACCATTAGATGTTGATACGATAGCAATTCCTAGCCCGCCAAGAACTTTCGGCAATTCATCTTTAGATTTATAAATACGTAAACCAGGTTTACTAATTCTTTTAATGTTTTCAATTACTGGGGCACCCTTATAGTACTTCAATTCAATAGTCATTTCTGTATGACTACCAATTGTTTCCATGGAATAACCCATAATAAAACCTTCTTCTTTTAACACCTTGGCAATTGATACTTTCAGTTTTGACGAAGGCTGTTTAACGATTTTTTTACCAGCAGATTGACCGTTTCTGATTCGGGTCAGCATATCTGCGACTGGGTCTGTCATACTCATTTTATAATCTCTCCAAACTTGATCTAAAAGATCTTACCAACTTGCTTTTACCAAACCTGGCACATCACCACGCATTGTCGCTTCTCTTAGTTTGTTTCGACTAAGGCCAAACTTACGGTAATATCCGTGCGGACGTCCCGTTAAGTTACAACGGTTACGAACTCTTGATGCACTAGAGTCTCTCGGTAATTTTTGAAGTTGTAAATGAGCAGAATCTTTATCTTCAAATGTCGCATTTGGATCTCTGATTATTTCTTTTAGAGACTTACGTTTAACATCATATTTTTTTACTAATTTTTTACGCTTATCTTCACGCGCAATCATTGATTTTTTTGCCATTTTAATATGCCCTTTAGCTCTTAAATGGAAAATTAAAAAGCTTCAACAAAGCCAAACCTTCTTCGTTAGTTTGTGCTGTTGTTGTAATAGTTATATCCATACCGCGTAGAGTGTCAATTTTGTCATAATCAATTTCAGGGAAAATAATTTGCTCTTTAACACCCATGGAATAATTACCACGCCCATCAAAACTTTTTGGGCTCAACCCTCTAAAATCACGAATACGAGGAATAGAAATACTTATTAAACGATCTAAAAACTCGTACATTCTATCGCTACGCAACGTTACTTTACAACCTATGGGCATATCATCACGGATTTTAAAACCCGCGATTGATTTTCTTGCCAACGTAACAACTGGCTTTTGACCGGAAATTTTTTCCATGTCACTTAGTGCAGATTGCAGAACTTTTTTATCAGCAACTGCTCCACCAACACCCATATTAAGTGTTATTTTTGTAATTCTAGGAGCCTGCATCACAGAATTGTAGGTAAACTGCTCTACCAATGCTGGAAGTATTTTTTCTTTATAAACGGTTTCTAGTCTAGCCATGATTTTTATGCACCTTAAACATCAACAACTTCATTTGTTGACTTAAAATATCTGACTTTTTTTCCATCTTCTAGAAACTTAAATCCGACACGATCCGCTTTTTTGGTCTCAGGATTATATAATCCTATATTGGAAATGTTAATCGGCATATCTTTCACAACAATTCCGCCTGAAACTCCAGCATTTGGGTTTGGTTTTTGGTTCTTTTTAACTTGATTAATCCCTTCAACCAAAACCTTATTATCCTTCAAAACTTTGCTTACTCTACCACTCTTACCTTTATCTTTACCGGTACGAACGATAACTTCATCGCCTTGTTTAATTCTTTGCATTTTTAAACCCTACCTTATAAAACTTCAGGAGCCAGTGAGATGATTTTCATAAACTTCTCACCTCTTAACTCACGTGTTACAGGGCCAAAAATACGTGTACCCAGTGGTTGCAAATTATTATTCAGAATAACTGCAGCATTACCATCAAAACGAATAACTGAACCATCTGGTCTACGAACACCCTTACGAGTCCTTACGACTAATGCATTATATACTTCGCCTTTTTTAACTCTTCCGCGAGGTATAGCGTCTTTAATACTGACTTTGATGATATCACCAATTCCAGCATATCGCCGATGAGACCCACCTAATACTTTGATACACATGACCCTTTTTGCGCCACTATTATCGGCAACGTCAAGGTTAGTTTGCATCTGAATCATGATTTATTCCTAATTATCTGTTTGTTAAATAGCTTGAATGCTATTTGTTGGCACTTTCTAAGACTTGAACCAACCTAAATGTTTTATTCTTAGACATAGGTCTGCATGATGTAATGGATACTACGTCGCCTTCATGGCAAATATTCTGTTCATCATGAGCCATCATTTTAGTAGAACGCTTAATGTACTTACCATATACAGGATGCTTTACAACACGCTCTACTAAAACCGTAATGGATTTGTTCATTTTATTACTAACAACCCGACCAGTGATTGTCCGCAACTTAGTTACATTTTCGCTCATTTTATGCGCTCGCCATTTCGTTTAATATGGTGTGGATACGTGCAACGTCACGTCTAACCTTTTTTACCTGATCGGGTTTAGACAACTGACCTGTACCTTTTTGCATTTTAAGGTTAAATTGCTCACGAGAAAAATCGAGCAGCATAGATACTAATTCATCTTTAGATTTCTGGCGTAATTCACTTGCTTTCATTACATTATTGTCCGAGCAGTAAAAAGTGTTTTCAAAGGCAACTTAGCTGCACCCAAAGCAAATGCTTCACGGGCCAACTCCTCAGACACACCCTGAATTTCATATAACATGGTTCCGGGTTTAACCTGAGCAACCCAGTATTCTACACTACCTTTTCCTTTTCCCATACGAACTTCTAAGGGTTTTTTGGTAATAGGCTTATCTGGAAAAACTCTGATCCAAATTTTACCACCACGTTTAACGTGACGGGTAATTGTTCTACGAGCTGATTCAATTTGACGAGCAGTAAGTCTGCCACGCTCAACTGATTTAAGGCCAAAATCACCAAAACTCACAGATGACCCACGGACGGCAGTACCGTTATTTCTGCCTTTATGTTGCTTACGGAACTTAGTTCTTTTAGGTTGAAGCATTTTCTCTTCCCTTCAACTATTTTTTAGATTCTGAATTAATGGATGCAATATGAGCATCCATATCGAATACTTCGCCCTTGAATATCCACACCTTAATGCCGATAATTCCATAGGTAGTATGCGCCTCAGCAGTTGCATAATCAATATCAGCCCTTAAGGTATGCAGAGGAACACGACCCTCTCTATACCATTCACTGCGAGCAATTTCGGCGCCATTTAAACGACCACCAACATTGATCTTTATACCTTCAGCACCCAAACGCATGGAGTTTGTCACCGCACGCTTCATTGCACGACGATACATAATTCTTTTTTCAAGCTGCTGAGCAACACCTTCAGCAACTAACTGGGCGTCTAATTCTGGCTTTCTAATCTCTTCAACATTGAGCTGAACAGGAATACCCATTATCTTCGAAACTGCTTGCCTTAACGCTTCTATATCCTCACCTTTTTTACCTATTACAATACCCGGTCTTGCCGTGTGTATTGTAATATGTGCATTATTAGGTGGGCGGTTAATTTGAATACGACTTACAGAAGCGTGAGCTAATTTCTTCTTAATAAATTCTCTGACTGTTAAATCTTGGTGCAGGAAAACCGAATAATCCTGACTATTCGCATACCATCTTGAATTCCAATCTTTTACAATACCAAGGCGTATACCTGTTGGATGTACTTTCTGACCCATTTTCTGCCCCTATTCGAATTCTGCGACTTTAACTGTAATATGGCAGGTTCTTTTAAGGATATGATTTGCATTTCCTTTAGCTCTTGCCTTAAATCTTTTCATGGTCGCCCCTTCATTAACATAAACAGTCGACACTTTTAATTCATCAATATCTGCGCTTTCATTATGCTCTGCGTTAGCGATAGCAGACTCTAGAATCTTTTTGATAATCGCAGCAGCTTTTTTTGAACTGAACTTCAATATGTTCAATGCTTTTTCAACGGGCAAACCACGAATCTGATCACCAACTAACCGCGCTTTTTGCGCAGATAACGGGGCATTATTTAATTTTGCTGAAACTTCCATAACACAACCTATCTAGATTTCTTATCAGCCACATGGCCTTTATATGTACGAGTTGGCGAAAACTCACCTAATTTATGCCCGACCATATTCTCGGAAATCAGAACAGGGATGTGCAATCGTCCATTATGAATCGCAATAGTTAATCCCAACATATCAGGAATAATCATTGATCTTCTTGACCATGTTTTAATCGGTTTCCGATTATTAGTACTCACAGCATCTTCGACTTTTTTAAGAAGATGATGATCAATAAAAGGACCTTTTTTAATTGAACGCGGCATGTGTGTCCTCTCTATTTAAGCTTACGACGTCTGATAATCATATTATCAGTGCGCTTGTTGTTTCTGGTTTTGTATCCCTTAGTTGGCATACCCCAAGGAGAAACAGGATGTCTACCACCAGACGTACGACCTTCACCACCACCATGTGGATGATCAACCGGATTCATAACGACACCCCGAACAGTTGGACGAACCCCCCGCCATCTTGTTGCGCCGGCTTTGCCAAGAGAAATCAAATTGTGCTCTGAGTTTGAAACCTCGCCAATCACTGCTCGGCAGTCAGCCATAACTTTACGCATTTCACCAGATCGCAATCTAAGCGTTGCATGAGCACCATCTTTAGCTACCAATTGCACCGAAGTACCAGCACTGCGAGCAACCTGAGCTCCTTTTCCTGGCTTCAATTCAACACAATGAACCGTAGTACCCATCGGTATATTTCTTAAAGGCATGCAGTTACCAGGCTTAACAGCCGTAGTCTCTGAAGAAAGTATTTCCTGACCAACTTCAAGACCTTTAGGCGCGATAATGTATTTACGCTCGCCATCCTTGAATAATATCAAAGCGATATTAGCAGTTCTGTTTGGGTCATACTCCAGACGCTCAACAACAGCAGGAATATCAAATTTATTTCTTTTAAAATCGATAATCCGATAGTGTTGTTTATGACCACCACCTATATGACGCGTAGTAATACGCCCATTATTATTACGCCCGCCAGTTTTACTTTTCTTAGCAAGTAAAGGGGAATACGGCTTGCCTTTATGCAATTCATCATTCTTAATGCGAACTACAAACCGTGAACCCGGTGACGTCGGTTTAGACTTTACAATAGCCATGCTTTCTACCGTTTCCTATTAATCATTTAACACTTAAATTATTAAGCAGCGGAGAAATCTATATCATGACCAGGTTTAAGCTTTACGTAAGCTTTCTTCCAATCAGATCGTTGACCCAATGAACCGCCAAATCTTTTCTGTTTGCCTTTAACGTTTAAAACATGAACTGAATCAACTTCAACGCTAAACATTAGCTCCACTGCATTTTTAACTTGCTTTTTAGTTGACTGCTTTAATACTTTAAAAACAAATTGATTATTTTTTTCCGCAGCAACAGTACTCTTCTCAGATACAATCGGAGATTGCAGTACACCTGCCAAGTAGTATTTATTTAAACTCACGCCAAGCGCTCCTCTATTATCTTCAACGCACCAGGTGTAGCAATAACTTTATCAGCCGAGACCAATAAAACAGGGCTTAAATTAATAGCCTCAATTACCTCTACATATGGTATGTTTCTTGATGCTAACGCTAAATTTGCATCAACACTCTCAACTATAATGAGAATACGCTTTGCATCAATAGCTTTTATTCTTGCATCCAACTCTTTTGTTTTAGGACTAGAAGGCAAAATATCACTACTAACTACCAATCGATCCTGCCTTAGCAATTCAGATAAGATAGATCTAACGCCAACACGAAACATTTTTTTATTTAGCTTTTGTTCGTAATTTCTAGGTCGAGCTGCAAAAGCAACACCACCCGTACGCCAAATTGGACTACGCGTTGTCCCAGATCTCGCACGTCCAGTCCCTTTTTGTCTCCATGGCTTCGCACCACCACCACTCACATCAGATCGGGTCTTTTGTGATTTAGTTCCTGCACGAGCCCCAGCCAGATGCCTAACAACTAACTGATGAATTAAAGTTTCATTAAAAGACTGTCCAAAAATTGCCTCAGTAACACCTACAGCTCCTGAAGAGTCTTGTTCGTTTAAAGCAGGTATTTGCAAACTCATAGCTTACCCTTTATTTCTCATTTTCATAGCGGGAGTAATGACAACATCACCGCCTTTAGCACCAGGCACAGCGCCTTTCACTAGAATTAAATTTCTTACGGCATCAATTGAATGGATAGTCAAATTCTGAACTGTAACTTTTTCAGCACCCATATGACCTTCCATTTTCTTGCCTTTAAATACACGACCAGGCGTTTGACACATTCCGATGGAACCCAAAACTCTATGCGAGCGTGAGTTACCATGGGTAGCATCCTGCATACTGAAATTATGCCTCTTTATGCCACCGGCAAAACCTTTACCAATACTCTTCCCTTGCACATCAACAACCTGGCCAGCTGAAAAAATATTTAAAGATAATTGAACACCAGCAGATAAATCTTCACCTTCGTTTTCTTCGAGCCTAAACTCCCACAGTCCCCTGCCCGCAGTCACATTAGCGGCGGCGTAATGACCAGCCATTGCTTTATTAACCCTAGAAGATTTTTTATCACCGGCTGCTACCTGAATGGAACGATATCCATCAACTTCAACACTTTTAACCTGAATAACTCTGTTTGAGTCAATCTGGAGCACAGTAACTGGTACTGATGAACCATCTTCACAAAAAACTCTGGTCATACCACATTTACGACCTATAAGACCTATTGACATCTGCCAATTCCCCTGATTTCTTAATTCAACTTTATTTGAACATCAACACCAGCTGCAAGATCTAACTTCATCAATGCATCTACGGTTTTTTCTGTTGGTTCAACGATATCCAGTAATCTTTTATAAGTTCTCAATTCATATTGATCTCTGGCATCTTTATTAACATGCGGAGAGATCAAAATTGTAAAACGCTCTTTTTTAGTAGGCAATGGGATAGGGCCTTTAACTTGCGCTCCCGTCCTTCTTGCTGTTTCTACTATCTCACCAGCCGATTGGTCAATTAATTTATGATCAAATGATTTCAAACGGATTCTGATAGTTTGATTAGACATATATATTACTCAATTATTGATGCAACAACACCCGCACCTACTGTACGACCGCCCTCACGAATTGCAAAACGTAAACCATCTTCCATAGCGATCGGTGAAATCAGCTTTACTTTGACTGAAATATTATCACCAGGCATCACCATTTCAACGCCTTCTGGTAACTCTACAGCACCTGTCACGTCAGTAGTTCGGAAATAAAACTGAGGACGATAACCATTAAAGAAAGGCGTATGACGACCACCTTCATCTTTAGACAAGATATAAATTTCTGAATTAAAGTATGAATGCGG
>CANNNV010000001.1 GCA_947506155.1 Methylococcaceae bacterium | reverse complement strand
CCTCCATTTTTTCCATTTGTGCTAATAACAGGGGTACATCGTCCGACCGTTCAATTCTTGTTATGGTAGGTGCTGTGTTCATGGCAAATTGGAGTAGTTTGCCATAATTTCATGAACTGAGTTTGAAATTAGCGAACCGTGAGTTATTATTAAGAAATACCGACAATCAAATATTGCTGGAAAAAAGACCGCCAACCGGGATCTGGGGTGGCTTATGGAGTCTACCGGAATTTGACAGTATCGAAGCTGTGCAAGACTGGTGTTTGATCAAAAACATTCCTATTGCCGATCAGCAGATACTGAAAACTCAGCGCCACACTTTTTCCCATTATCACCTGGATTACACTCCGCAGCTTATAACAACGAATAACCTTAGTAATTTTGTGATGGAAGCCAATCAAACTGTCTGGTATAAAGCTAATCAAGTTAACAAGCTAGGCTTAGCTGCGCCGATTAAGCTGCTGTTGCAACAATCACAAGCGAGAATAAAATGACTAGACTGGTTAAATGCGTAAAATTGGGAATAGAAGCCGAAGGTTTGGATACGCAGCCCTTTCCCGGCCCCAAAGGTCAGGAAATATTTGAGAAAATATCCAAACAGGCCTGGAAGGATTGGTTAACTAAGCAAACCATGCTGGTTAACGAAGGTAAATTGGCCAGTTTTGATGCGAAAGCCCGGGAATTTCTAGCCGAAGAAAGAACCAAGTTTCTGTTTGAAGGTAATAATGACATGCCGGAAGGCTATGTGCCGCCGAAGGACTAATCAAGGATTGACGAGTTCCCTCTCCTGCTGGAGAGGGTTGGAGTGATACTCAAGTTATTTCGGGTTCATTCCTAAGTGGCCGTTTGCTATCGCGAAATCGCACTACTCGGCTAAAACTAGCGCTTCATCGATTCAAAAAATTCTGCATTAGTTTTGAAATCTTTCAGCTTACCAATCAGAAATTCTGAAGCCGCAGTTTCATCCATGGGTTGCAGTATCTTGCGTAAAATCCAGGTTTTTTGCAAGGTATCAGGATCAACCAAATATTCTTCACGACGTGTGCCGGAACGATTGATGTTGATCGCAGGGTAAATTCTTTTCTCGGCGATTTTGCGATCCAGATGCAACTCCATGTTGCCTGTACCTTTGAATTCCTCGTAAATCACTTCATCCATTCTTGAACCAGTATCAACCAGTGCAGTCGCTATAATGGTCAAACTACCTCCTTCTTCAATATTCCTCGCCGCACCAAAGAAACGTTTGGGTTTTTCCAGCGCATTGGCATCAATACCACCGGTTAATATCTTGCCCGATGAAGGTACCACGGTGTTATACGCTCTGGCCAGACGGGTAATCGAGTCTAACAAAATGACTACATCGTGTTTATGTTCAACCAAACGACGTGCTTTTTCGATAACCATTTCTGCAACCTGTACATGCCGTGTCGCAGGCTCATCAAAGGTACTGGAAATGACTTCACCGCGTACGCAACGCTCCATTTCTGTGACTTCTTCAGGGCGCTCATCAATTAGTAAAACAATCAGGTAACATTCGGGATTCTGTTCTGCAATTGCCTGAGCCAGACTTTGTAAAATCATGGTTTTTCCGGCTTTAGGCGGGGATACAATCAAACCACGCTGGCCTTTTCCAATCGGAGCTATTAAATCGATCATCCGCCCGGTTAAATCTTCGCTAGTACCATTGCCCTGTTCAAGAACAAATCGTTGCTTGGCGAATAGGGGCGTCAGGTTAGAAAAGGTGATTTTATTCTTGGTGTTTTCTGGGGGTTCAAAATTGATCTGATCAACCTTGAGCATTGCGAAATAACGTTCGTTATCTTTGGGAGGTCTAATCTTTCCACTAATCGTGTCGCCGGTCTTTAAAGAAAATCGTCTGATTTGACTGGGTGAAACATAAATATCGTCAGGTCCTGCTAAATAAGAGCATCCCGGCGTTCGTAAAAAACCAAAACCATCCTGTAAAATTTCCAGGACTCCATCGCCTGATATATCATCACCGGCTTTTGCCTGCTTTTTCAGGATCGCGAAAATCAAGTCCTGCTTTCGTGATCTAGCTACATTTTCAAGCCCAAGAGACTCGGCGATTTCAATAACTTCACTTATTTGTTTTAGTTTTAACTCAGTCAGATTCATATAAAAGATAACTCAAAGAAAAGTAATACGGTGTTAAACCGCAACTACTAGGACAGGATATAATTCAGGGGTGTAGTTTATCGGACGATATGGACGATATGATGGGTGCGCTTAGATTTCGCACCGCATAAGTGTAACTCAAGTACTCAGCCCCGTCCAATTTTTTGTAACAGGCCTGAGCAAGAGCTAGTGGTAGGGGATGTTTTTAAAGATTACTATCAAGGAAGGCAGCGAGTTGAGATTTTGACAATGCGCCTACTTTAGTAGCTTCCACTTCGCCGTCCTTAAACAGCATCAATGTTGGAATACCACGTACACCATAGTGTTGAGGCGTTTCTGTATTTTCGTCTATGTTCAATTTTACAACAGTTAGTTTATCCGCATATTCTATGGCAATGTCGTCTAAAATTGGTGCAATCATTTTACAAGGTCCGCACCATTCAGCCCAATAGTCAACCAGCACCGGACCTGCAGCTTTAATAACCGTTTCGTTAAATTCACTATCACTTACATGAAGGACTGATTTGCTCACTTTAATTTCTCCAAATTGTTAAAGGCAAAACTATAGGAGGGATGACGCTGGTAGTCAATCAATTTCAATCGATTTGATTTTTACGTTATGCTATAGCCTATGAATAATACCCATTTAACAAAAATTCGCTTTTGCAATCTTGAATTGTCCGATTCCATCCTGCGCGGCTTAAAAGACGCCAGCTTTGATTATTGCACCCCAATCCAGCAAAAAGCCTTACCGCTATCATTACGAGGTATGGATGTTGCGGGACAAGCCCAAACCGGAACCGGTAAAACGGCGGCCTTTTTGCTTGCCACTTTTCAGTATTTATTGAATGATACTGAAAACGCTGAAACCAAAGAACCGACCACCAGACCTAAACACAACATAAATCCCCGAGCCATTATTCTTGCGCCTACCCGTGAATTGGCGATTCAAATCCACAAAGATGCTGTGCAACTGGGCAAGTATCTTGATCTCAAACTGGCACTGATTTACGGCGGCACCGACTACCAAAAGCAACAAGAGAGCCTAAAAGCCAATGTCGATATTATCATCGGTACGCCAGGGCGCATCATCGACTTTTACCGGCAAAATACCTTCACCCTAGATAATGTAAAAGTCACCGTGATGGATGAGGCCGACCGCATGTTTGATTTGGGTTTCATTAAAGATATCCGCTTTCTACTACGGCGCATGCCGCCACCAGATCAGCGTTTAAACATGCTGTTCTCGGCAACGTTATCTTACAAAGTCACCGAACTGGCTTACGAGCACATGAATAATCCGGTACTGATTCGCATCGAAACCGAAGAAGTTACCTCTAAAGACATACAGCAAAGCGCCTTTTGTCCGTCGAATGAGCAGAAAATTCCTTTATTAATCGGCATATTGAATCAGCACAAACCGCAGCGCAGTATTATTTTTGTTAACACCAAAAAGTGCGCTGAACGACTGGATGACATCCTGAATGCCAATGGCTATAAAACTGCGGCACTCAGCGGTGACGTACCGCAGGATAAACGCCAGCGCCTGCTTGCTGATTTCCAGGAAAACAAGATCACCTTGCTAATTGCCACCGATGTTGCAGCCAGAGGCCTGCACATTGCCGATGTTTCCCATGTGTTTAATTACGATTTGCCGCAAGATGCAGAAGATTATGTACACAGAATTGGCCGAACTGCGCGCTTTGGCGCCAGCGGCGTAGCCATCAGTTTTATCTGTGAACAATACGCCTATTCAATGCCGGATATCGAAGACTACATTGATCAGAAAATTCCGGTACTCGCGATCACCGAAGACCTTTTGGCGGACATTGTAATTCCAGAAAAAAGACCGGAGAAGATCAAAACCGGATATAAAGGAAAACGTCCTCATCAAGAAAATACGACCATCAAAGCTACAGTCCCGCCATCAACTCTCTAAAATCTTCAATGGCAAGATAGCGGGTAATGTCTTTTTTAGCTTGTTGAGTATCTGGTCTACTGACTGAAAGCAAATAGGCTATGCCAAACTGCCTAGCCGAATCCAGCACGGCTAGGCTATCGTCAATCATTAAAGCAGTTTGTTTCTCAAAGCCCTGTTGCTGTTGCAACAAGCGCCAAAACTCGGCATGTTCCTTGGGATAGCCGAAATCATGGGAACTGATAATGCCGTCAAAAAATCCCTGCAAACAGGTTTTTTCCATTTTCAAGTCCAGACTGTCACGATGCGCATTAGTAACTAAATACACTTTCTTTGGCGACTGATGAACTTTTTCCAAAAATTCCATGACATGTGGCAATACCGAGATCAACCCGGCTATTTCCGCTTTCAATCCAGCAATATCGAGTTCTAAAGCCTCACTCCAGTAATCCAGACAATACCATTCCAGCTTACCTTCCATGCTCTTAAAACGCGGTTCCAGTTGCTGCTTGGCAGCGTCTATCGTCAAGCCGTTTTTTTTGGCAAACTTAAGTGGCACAAACTCCTTCCAGAAATGGTTGTCAAAATTCAAATCCAGCAAAGTACCGTCCATATCCAGCAAAACAGTGTCAACCTTTGTCCAATCAATCATCGTATGCGCTATTAGGTAATAAAAAAGCCATAAAATAACACATCAACTAAAAAATCGGACCTGCCTCAGTAGCGAAGTGCTTAGTGTATAATAAAATTTTTGCGTTAATTAGGATCAAAAATGGAAACTTACCCCGATAAAACCTGTTCCATAGACCGTCTGGTCACTCACGCGAAGCTAGTAGAAGCGACCAAAGCGGGCATGAAAACACAGCAGCGTCGTGATGGCGTCTATGGCTGGCCTGGCGAAACCTTTGACTTAGACGGAATGACGTTCATTGTTACTGATTTACAACGTCAACGTTTAGGTGATATGACTGATGCCGACGCAAAAGCTGAGGGCTATCCAAGTCTGGATATGTACCGGGACATTATTTTGAAAATGCATGCTGGCATGACCTGGGAAGCCGACAGCTTGGTATGGGTGCATAGTTTTTCGGCTAAATAGCTTTATTGCCTGGTTTGCCAAACAGCAGGTAATCCAGGCTTAACAGCACTCTCAACTGAAGCCACTGCATCTGCCTTCAAGTTATTGGAGATCAACGTAGCCATGCTTTGCAACGGCAACTCAATATAGCGATACGAAAGCATTGCGCCAACAAAAACAAGCGCAAGGTAAACAAAGCTTAACCAACCGACATAATTACCTGTCACTAATTCCTGCCACAAATACACCGTATAAGATATTTTCCCTAAATAACATAACTGCCTATTTTTAAAAACAACGGCAATCAGTTTAAGCCGTGTGGGCGTACCCAGCACCAGCAGCAAAATCAATACCGGATAAAAAACCACCTTGAGCAGGGGTTCTATTGGGTCTGACACATAGCCTATGCCCATAAGCAGCAGCGCGATAACGCTTAACCACGCGGCAACAGGCAACCTACGAATGCGGCTGATAGTATTTTCTGGCAACAAAGCGCAGCAGCAACCTGTGAGCAAAAATACAAAGTACATTAAATATTCACCCATAAACAGATAGCCCACGCTGTGCAATAACACCGAACCGGCAACCAGACCGATTATCACAAAATAAAAGCGTAAACTATTGTTAATGAGCGGAATAAACAGCACTAACAAAGGAAAAACTAGGTAGAACTGCTCCTCGTAAGCCAAGGTCCAGGTGTGTCCAGCAAACCAGGAGCAGCCATCAGGAAAGGGCATATTGCATAAAAATGAGGCCGAGGTGAGCGCTTGCTTAGATGAAATTTCAATCATGCCAGTTACCGATAGCAGCAACAGACAGCCTAAGTATAACCAAAGAGGAGGAATGATCCGGTAAAACCGTCGCACATAAAATGCCGGTAAACAAATCGTGCCGGTCCGACTTTTTTCCACAACAAGACCCGAACAAATCACAAAACCACTGATTACAAAAAAGATCAGAACCCCCAACTCACCGAGTCGATCCAGCTGATCTAAATAAGGCGCTAAAAATGCTATCTTTAAACCACTATAAACAAGAACATGTGACTGTATGACCATGATAACGGCGAAAAATCGCCAGACATCAATATAATCAATTCTTGCCGGGACTGCTGCATTAGTGGTGTTACACAAAGTTACTTATCCTACTTTAGGAAATGATCGAGGCGCCAGCAATGCTGACTTTATGCGAAGTTAGTTTTTTTTGCTGCATTTTGAAAAAATAGCTTTGACCGGATTGGCTATTTTGAATGACGCTTTACTATCTTCTTCGTAGTTTATTTTGTCGAGATCAGCTCGTTGTTGAAAAGCTAGCTGGTTTTGTATGGTTGTTTTGTGTGCATCGGAAATATCAAGTCTTATTAGTCGGTTGTCACGACGCATAAGGTAACTTACCAAAACATCCAGCAAGTCATCATCCAGTTGTTCTGGCAAATAATTCTTGAAAAAAAATTCAAGATTTTCATGGTTATTGATCGTCACTTTCAACAATGAAAGTAGATAGTCAATTTCAAGTTTAAAACTGACTGGAATTTTTCGTCGGATAGTAAAACTTGCGCATTCCATGGCCGTTGCGGTACCTTTATTTTTCCAGGAAAACCCCAGCCGTCTGGCGTGCAAAAAAGCAACTTCCGCTTCAATCAGCCGTTTGGATTCCAAAGTATAAGTAAACTCACCATCAGCCTCGCAAAAAAAACTCACGTTGATTTGCATAAGACGATTATAGTCGGCTAGGCCGCTATAACCGTCGGTGTTAATTTTATAATTTTTCTGACAAAGCTGGCCAAATTGCGGATACCGAGAGCTGTAGTTATTGATCAGGATAGCTTCTTCGAGAAAATTAAGATGCTTGATCGTCTCATTCAGGCAATCGTAAAAATATTGCATTTTAGGCAACAACGCTGATTGATAAATGGCCTCTAAATTCTGCCGAGTAGATTCCTGCTGAAGTTGCTCGGCTTTTTTTTGATCCGCTTTTTGTCGCAACTCATCCAGAATACTCATAATCTCCCCCAGAAAACTTAATTTATCCGGCGACTAAATAATACCAACCACTGCTTAAGCATAGCAATGACAACAAATAGTTAGTACGTTTACCGGTACTTAGTCCCACAACACTGCCGACCAGGCATAACGCCAGACTCATCAGCATTAACGCCGAGAAATACATCAGGGCACTAGAATCAGCCGGAATTTCCGTCGCATGAGCATAGCCATGAAAGATGGCAAAAAAGGATACACCCAAAGCTAGCTTGGACATACGCTTTGATCCAACGCTAGCCAGTAAACCAAACGCGACCAACGATAAGGCGATAAATGTTTCAACAAACGGTATTTGAACCGCATAAACATTAAGTAAGGCGCCGACCGCCATCAATGCCAGAAAAACAGCTGGAAAGGCAAACAAAGCTTTGCCACCCTGTTTAGCCGCAATCAAACCCACCGCCATTAAGACCAGTAAATGATCAATGCCGGTTAAGGGATGCAATAAACCACTCATCAAACTGTGATCAATATGACCTCCGGTATGAGCATAAAGCGAAGGTGATACCAAACATAAGGCAGCAATCAGCCAATTTTTAATACGCATAAATGTATCCTCTTAAAGTTGTTAATCAGGTGAACGCTATTGTGCACGTTAGTGGTTTATCATTAAGGTAACAAGTCTGTCAATGCTTTAGCCAAAAATTTAAATTGCCTGTTTAATCCGCTGCAACGCGTTTTGCAGATTTTCCATGCTGGTGGCTATCGAGATTCTGATATGACCAGGAGTTCCAAACGCAGAACCCGGCACTAACGCAACACCGGCGTGTTCGATCAAATATTCAGAAAAGTCCAGATCGTCGTTGATGTTATCGAGTCTCGCGATCAGCTTTTCTACGTTAGGGAATACGTAAAAAGTACCATCAGTTTCAACACAGTCAACGCCATCAATGCTGTTCAGTTCAGCAACGACATAATCGTGACGTTTTTTAAATTCGACGCACATGTCATTAATAAAGCCTTGATCGCCGGTTAACGCGGCTTCAGCGGCATGTTGTGAAATTGACGTCGGATTGGAAGTGCTTTGGGATTGTACGGTGCACATGGCTTCGATCAAATCGGCAGGGCCAGCCGCATAACCGATACGCCAACCGGTCATGGAATAGGCTTTGGATACGCCATTCATGACCACAGTACGATCATAAAATTCAGGATGCGCATTTAAAATATTAACAAACGTGCCTTGCTGCCAAAGGATATGCTCATACATATCGTCGGTGGCGATGATAATAGCCGGAAAGTCTATTAGCACATCGCCCAAAGCCTTAAGCTCGTCCAGACTATAGGCAACCCCGGACGGATTAGACGGGCTGTTGATAAAAATCAAGCGCGTTTTATCGGTAATCGCAGCGCGCAGTTGTTCCGGTGATATTTTAAAGTTCTGCGCCTGGGTGGTTTCAATAATAACCGGCACGCCATCAGCCAATAACACCATATCAGGATAAGACACCCAGAATGGCGCAGGAATAATGACTTCATCGCCGGAATTAAGCAGCGCCTGAGTCAAATTATAAGAGCTTTGTTTGCCGCCGCAGGAAACCAAAATCTGGTTAGCTTGATAATCAAGGCCGTTATCATTTTTAAACTTCGCGATAATGGCTTTTTTCAGGCTGGGTATACCGTCAACCGCCGTGTATTTAGTGTAACCGCTGGCTATCGCCTTAACCGCCGCCGCTTTAATATGATCCGGTGTATCAAAGTCCGGTTCGCCAGCACCTAGGCCGATAATGTCTTTGCCAGCCGCACGCATTTGCGCGGCTCTGGCGGTAATCGCCAAGGTAGGAGAGGGTTTAACTGCCTGGACTCTGTTAGAAAGTTTGATGCTCATAGTTCACCGTGTAAAATCAATGTAAAAATAGTTGTAAATTATACCTAGTTCCCACCCGCTGCGTGGGAATTCCTAGCACCATTCTGATGCTCAGCGTTTGCTATTTTAACAAATTGTCCGTAAATACCATTACTTCAGGTCTGTGATATAAGGATGCTTTTGATTTTGTGTGTGCCATAATTATCACGTGTTGATGGCGCTTGCGCCCTGTAGTCAACCTGCCGGAAGGAATAGCCGATACTGCTAGTCGAGGGAACATAAGACTCCTGCATTCGTGCCGAGCGTTGTCCCATTGAAGCTAGAAGCTCCGTCCTTTAGGTCGGGGTAATTCACAAACGCTTTTTTCAGTTGTTATGGTAGTTGAGATAAACGGTGTCCGACATTTTTCTGTAAATGTTGTGTTTTTTGTCTCAGGCGTTTTTTGTAAGAAAACATAGTTTTTGATTTATTGATAATGAAAACTAGCTGTTCTACGGTTTTGTTATCACACTTTGAACTCAGTCCGTCCATCAGCAAGCGGTCAACCAACACCTTAAAAAACCTGATCAAGCAGATGATCCCCTGCAAAAAACGCAGCTAAGTTAGCTAACACTTTTTCACCCATAGCTGTGCGTGTACCCAAAGTAGCGCTGCCCAAGTGCGGCAATAACGTTACATTATTTAGCGCCAGAAAACCTTCATGCACATCAGGCTCGCCTTCATAGACATCGAGACCTGCACCGGCAATTTTGTTGTTTTTAAGTGCAGCTATCAGCGCTACGCTATCGACAACATCGCCTCTAGCAGTATTGATTAAATGCGCAGACGGTTTCATCAATTTAAGCATGCCAGCATTGATTAAATGCCGAGTTGCATCGCCACCGGGGCAGTGCAATGAAACAAAATCAGATAGTTGCAGTAACTCTTCTATAGAATTGCAGCGGGTAGCCTTAAGATCATCGGTCACATATTCATCCGCCGGACTAGGTTTGAAATAAACGATTTTCATGCCAAAGCCGTGATGGGCTTTTTTTGCCATAGCTTGTGCGATACGGCCAAAGCCAATCAAACCCAAGGTTGCGCCAGTAACATCACTGCTCAGCATGTGCGTCGGGCACCAGCCCTGCCATTGTTTGGCCCGAACTAGGCGATCGCCCTCTGCACCGCGCCTTGCCGACATCAATAATAAGGTCATCGCGATATCGGCGGTGCTGTGAGTGAGTACGCCAGGAGTATTAGTCACGACTAAACCCTGGCGCTTCGCCGCGTTAATGTCGATATGGTTGTAACCGACACCAAAATTACCCAGAATTTTACAGCGTTTGTTGTCGACATTGATGATGTCGGCAGAAAGGGCATCGCAAACAGTAGGACATACAGCATCGTAATTTTGCAGCGCAAACTTTAATTCACCAGCTGTTAATAGTCGGTCATCTGTGTTTAACGTGACCTCGTAGAGGGCTTTGAGTTTCTCTTCGACCAAGGCCGGCCAACGACGAGTAACAAAGACTTTGGGTTTACTCATGAAATATTCTCACGGTGACGTATATTGGATTAGGATCACGACTGGACTGTAACATACTATTTTTTATAAATGGGTCAAAGTAGACCAAAAATATCACTTTTCAGCCCACTTTAAACCAATAAAAAACGACAAACGACGGATTCATAAGTCAAATAGTTGTCGTTTTTGACTGCTTAATAATCGCTCATCCAAGACCGGCTTTATAACGATAGGCGGCTAAAAATAAGGGCAAATACGCGACCAGCAGAGCGGTAATCCCATCCAAGCTATCCAGGGCAACCAAGCTTGCAATAGGCAGCAACCAAAACAGATTGATCGCGCCTATTGCCAGGGTCACAGGGCGATGACGACCAAATAGCCGGGACGCATGCTGGTAGGCGTGGCTGCGATGCGCTTCATAAAACTTCTCTCCCCGCGCTACGCGGCGACATAAGGTCACGGTTGCATCAACGATGAAAACCCCCAGCAGGATCAGCCAAATCCAAAATAATCGTGGCTCAACCGCTGCCGCCTGTACCGAAAGCAGCGCCAGCATAAGGCCCAAAAAACCGCTGCCGGCATCGCCCATAAAAATCTTGGCGGGCGGAAAATTCCAGCTCAAAAAACCCAAAACAGCGGTAGCCAACAGTAGTGGCAACACCCAGGTATTTGACTCCGGCGCAATAAGCCAGGTCATCAACGCCCCACCGCAACAAACCGTGATCGCCTCTATGCCGGCAAGACCATCAATGCCATCCATGAAATTATACAAATTAAGCAGCCAGACAATATAAAGTGATGCGCCTAAATAACCCAGCCAACCCAGATCGACAAAATAACCAAAAACCGTCAACGAGGGAAAACCGCCCAGCCAATAAAGCCCCCAGGCCGCCGCGCCAAAATGCACTAACAAGCGCCAGCGTGCCGCAATATGGCCGTGGTCATCCAGAAACCCGGCTACCGCAACGGCGACACCAGAACCCGTCAAAGCCAGAAATACAGGGGGTTCGAGCCAATCAAGGCTGTTTAAAACAGCAAGTACGGTCAGAAACGAAACCACAATGGCGACACCGCCACCCCGAGGTGTAGGCACAGAATGCGAGCTGCGCTGATTAGGAATGTCGATCAAATTTTTCGCCAGCGCGTACCGGCGCAAAAAACTAGTCAGGGTCCAGGATGCTGTAACGGTTAGCAACAGCAGAAAAAAAATCATCTGGACTCGCGGAAGCATTTTTGTAAAAAATCTGTAGCCGTTTTTTGCAACGCCTCATCAACGCTGACTGGCGGCTTCCAAGCCAATAAATCAGCGGTTTTACTCATATCAACCTGTAATGACATGCATAAACGCTGGGCCATATCAGGTTTTCCCAGCAACATAGCGACAGCTTTCAAGACCCAGATCGGCAAAGGCAACAGTCGAACAGGCTGACCCAAGGCCTTACCCAGACGTTGCAACAACTCGGTAGTCGACAAATCCTCACCGTCCGCAGCTAAGAATGTCTGGTTAGCGGCTGCCGGATGGCTTATGCAGGTTACGATTAAATCAACCAGATTATCAAGCGCGACAAAACTGCGCTTATTATGAACCGCACCGAAAGGTAGCGGCACGCCTTTTTTCAGCCAACGCATCATGTTGTGAAAATTAGCCTTGACGCCTGGCCCGTAAACCAGAGGTGGACGTATGATTACCACCTCTATGCCGGTTTGCTCAGCCAACTGGCGCAACGCATCCTCAGCTTCGCGTTTAGATACGCCGTAAGCATCGATCGGCGCGGGCAAATCGTCAGCGCCATAAGGCTGGTTTAATAAGGTTCCTTCACCATTCACCTTGATCGAACTGATGAAAATAAAGCGCTGCACGCCGGCTTGAATTGCCTGCCGGGCAAGATTAAGCGTACCGTCAACATTGACTTTGCGTAATTTATCCAGCCGGTCGTCTGAATTATCATTCATGATATGCACTCGCGCCGCAAGATGAATAACCACTTTGATACCGGATAAGACATCCATCCAATCAGTCTCGGCGTTTATTTCACCAATGGCTATGGTCTGAGCATTTTCGGTAGACCGCGTTGCCGCACGTACAGAGTGCCCAAATCGAAGCAACTCGGCGCAAAGTGCTTTGCCGATAAAGCCATTAGCACCGGTAACCAGCACCGAAGCCGTATTATTTGGCATCGGGCTTTGACCATACCACCCGGTTAATGTAATCCACGTAACTTGCGACAACTCTTACCAGCTGTGTCGAAACATGAGGATTTTCATAATCTGCAATCGGTAAAACCACCCGGGCAGTTCGCCGATATTGGGAAGTCACCAGGTCGATGGCTTCGAGCACCCGGTCTTTTTTCAAGCCACTCATAATCAAAGTGCCGACATCCATACCTTCAGGGCGCTCATGGGCATTACGCAGGGTAATCGCACACAAGTTCAGCAGGGAAGTTTCTTCGGTAATCGTGCCGCTGTCGGAAAGAACGCAACAGGCTTCCATCTGTAATTTGATGTAGTCAAAAAATCCGAAAGGTTTGGCAAAGATAATCCGTTCATCCATAGCCGAAAGGCCCAGTTCCTCGAGGCGCTTACGTGTTCTTGGGTGAGTAGAAACCAGTACTGGATAATTATACTTTGCAGCTACCGCATTCAATGTTTCCATCAAGTCCCGCAAAGCTTCCGCCGAGTCAACATTCTCTTCACGATGGATACTGACCAGAAAGAATTTCCCTGGTTCCAGGGATAAGCGCGTAACTACATCGGACGCCAAAATTTTTGGCAGATAATAATCCAGCACTTCCCGCATGTGCGAACCGGTTTTAATAATGGTTTCAGGCCGGATGCCTTCGGCGATCAAATAACGGCGGGCATGCTCGGTTAACACCAGGTTAATATCCGACAAATGATCCAACACTTTGCGGTTTAATTCCTCCGGTACCCGCTGGTCAAAACAGCGATTTCCAGCCTCCATATGGAAGACCGGAATTTTACGCCGTTTTGCCGCGATAACCGCTAGACAGGAATTAGTATCGCCGTACAGTAAAACTGCATCCGGTTGTTCCTGCTCCATCACCGCATCGGATTTTTGAATAACCTGGGCAATGGTTTGCGCGACGTTGTCCCCCACGGCCTCCAGAAAATAATCGGGTTTACGAATTTCCAGATCTTCAAAAAAAATCTGGTTCAATTCATAATCATAATTCTGGCCTGTGTGTACCAGAATATGCTGCATATGCAGGTCTAGCTCGGCGATTACACGGCTCATTTTAATAAGTTCGGGACGAGTCCCGAGGATAGTCATCACTTTAAGCATGAAGTTGTTCCTGAATAAAATCTAAATTCTGTAATAATGCCTTCACTTGCGCTACATCCAGGCGATCGGTATTGTGAGATGTGTAATCATCGAGGCAAGAAATTTTTTCCTCGCCATCACTAAAATATTTTGCATAATTGAGATCACGGTTATCGGCAGGAATCCGGTAATACCCGCCCAGATCTTCGGCACGCGCCATCTCTTCCCGTGAAATCAGTGATTCAAAAAGCTTTTCGCCATGCCGCGTACCAATAATCCGTGGCTGTTCCTTTCCGCCAAATAGCTCAGTGAGCGCTTGCGCCAAATCCGCCAACGTTGCTGCGGGTGCTTTCTGTACGAAAATATCACCCTGCTGACCGTGCTCATAAGCATACAGCACTAGATCCACTGAATCCTCCAGCGACATCAAAAAACGCGTCATATTGGGATCGGTGACCGTCAGCGCCTGCCCTGCTTGCAGTTGCGAGACAAACAACGGGATAACCGAACCACGCGAAGCCATCACATTGCCATAGCGTGTCGCACAAAAAACAGTTTCTCCCTCACACTGCATCCGCGCTTTGGCAACCAGCAGCTTCTCGGCCATGGCCTTGGATATGCCCATCGCATTGATCGGATACACTGCCTTGTCGGTACTCAGCAGCACGACGCGCTGGACTCCATTGGCAGTAGCGGCAGCCATAACATGCTCTGTGCCAAGGACATTGGTACGTACTGCTTCCATGGGGTAAAACTCGCATGACGGAACCTGTTTCAGTGCTGCCGCATGAAACACATAATCCACACCCTTCATCGCCTGATAAAGGCTGTCGTAATTGCGGACGTCACCGATGTAAAACTTCAGCTTGTCATTATTCAGCGCAATGCGCATTTCTTCCTGCTTCTTCTCATCGCGGCTGAAAATACGAATTTCCCGGACATCGGTCGCCAAAAATCGCTTAAGCACGGCGTTGCCGAATGATCCGGTTCCGCCGGTAATCATTAAAACTTTATCGTTAAACATCTTCACTCTCTGTTAATTACTGATAAGCGTGCATCAGCTTGATCAACTCGGGCCACTGCGGTGATTGGTAACCGGTCGCAACCTGAAAACGCCGCGCATTCAGCGAACGGTCAAGCACAAACTCATGTTCGGGAATAATCTCGATTTCTTTGCCGTAAACCTCGGCAATCAGTTTCAGCAGCTCATATTTTGCAATAATTGGCCCGGCAACCTGGTAAAGACCGTGCAAATTGGCGTCAGGAATGACTAAGTCGCGGATCACCCGGGCGAACTCGACCGTCGGCAAGCCGGAAAATAGCGCTTGTTTAAAGCCTTTGCAGCTATTTTTTTGTGTAAAAAACCAATCCAGCAAACCATAGCTGCTGTGCAACTCATGTCCGATAGTCGATGCACGTAAGGTAATCGCATTAAGGTAATCAACCTCGCCTAGCGCCTTGGTTTTTCCATACACATCCTCGGCATCGGGAAGATCATCTTCGCTATAGTTCCCTTTCTTGCCGGAGAAAACGCAATCGGTAGACACATGCACCAACCGTGCATGAGCCGCAGCACACAATGTTGCCAAGCGGTGAGGCAATAAGGCATTCAGCGGTATAGCCATCAAGGGCTCATTGCCCCCGGCTTTATGTTTAGTCGCGCCAATACAATTAACCACTACGTCAGGGTGTGTGCGCGCCAAAGCCTCAACCAGCGAATCAAAATTAGCCACATCGACATTAGCTAACAAGCGCTCAGCGATTTTGGCCGAAAAATACTGCTTGGCACTTTCCTGGCGCACTGTCCCATAGACCTCCCAATCATCGCGCTCACTAAAAACACGAATCATGGTACTGCCTATCATGCCATTCGCGCCCAATACCAAAACTCTCATCACTTTTCCTTAAAAGACAATGTTAACTCATGCAAATGATCGATTAACTGGTTCACTAATCGCTCATGATCGAAATGTTCACGAAAATATTCACGTCCATTTTGTCCGATTTTTTCTCGTTCTTCGGCAGACATCCTGTAGAGATGCAATACTCCCTCGGCAAGGGCTGCTGCATTTTCAGCCGGGATAGCCAAACCGGCATTCGCTGCACTGACTATCCGTGCACCTTCGCCATTCAGGCACGCCAAAATCGGCTTGCCGACGGCCATGTAAGCCTGAATTTTGTTCGGTATGGTCGCAGCAAAAATTGGCTGGTCGGCTAATGTCACCAATAATGCAGCGGCCTGCCGCATTAATCCCGGCATGGTTTCTACCGGGTAGCTTCCCGCAAGATGAAGATTACTCAGGTTTCGGGTTTGAACCTGCTCCTGCAACCACGTCCATCGACTGCCTTGGCCCAGCACCACAAAACTGATGTCGGGATAAGCACGCAATAACTCTGCGGCCTCAACAATGACCTCAACCGCCTGCCCTACACCAACATTGCCGGCAAACAGTACCGGAAATTTACCTGCTAAACTGGGAATATCCGGCAAGGAGACGGCAGGAAAATCATAGAATGCCGCTTCAACCGAGTTGGGATAATACACAATAGGCTGGCCCTTGGCCAACGCTGCAACCGGAGCGAGGAATGCTTTTGATTGAACCAGCAGCAAATCGGTATGCTTGTAAATGAGGCGCACCACTCGCTCGACCAGTTTAAGCACCACCCGGTTTTGTACATACCCTGTTGCCAATAAACTCTCCGGCCATAAATCCTGCACCCATAACGCAACAGGGCAAGCCTTCAGCCAGCCCAAGAAAATCGCAGGGATAGCCTGAAGTATCGGGGAAGGTGCATAAACAAAGATGACATCATATTTTTTATTGCGCAACATCCAGGGCGCAAATATCAAGCCCGACACAATAAAAGACACATAATTCAGCGCCAAGCGCACTCCGCCCCGGCCTCTAGCCAACAAAGGCAGGCGGTTGATATTAAGGCCTTGATAGGTTTCTCGCTGGCAGCCCCAGGCTTTATATCCTGGAAATATCTTTCCCTGCGGATAGTTCGGTTTACCTGTCAGTACCTCGACTTCGACTCCCTTTTCCAGCAAGGTTCTCGCAACGTCATTGATGCGAAAACTTTCCGGCCAGAAATATTGGCTAACGATTAAAATTTTTTTCATGTTTATCACAGAATAGCGTAAAACCCCACCGTTCAGGGCGGGGATGTAAGCGGCTCAATTCTACTTGCTTCATAATACACGGCTTGTTAAAATTATTCGCAGTTGCTATCAGAGGACGCTTTAGGCTCGCTCTACGACGGCAATTTAGTTTTTAAAATAAAGACTTCAAAATCACTTTCAGCAAAAACCAAGCGATAGGTGAAAGTCTGACTATTCGATTAAATATAGTAAAATAACCGCCGGATAGGCGGGGCTAGTCTGTGAAGTGAACGGTGCAGTAATGCCGTCAGCAGCAGAAACCAGTGAGCAGTAGCGATACATACTCACTCTTAGGAAACTAGGAATCCCCTTCCTTTAGGTGGGGGAGGATGTCAATTCATGAGGTTTTCATAAAGCCGTCTGTATTTTTCAAGAACGGCAGTCCACGAAAAATTAATTTCAACGTAATCACGCGCTTTAATTCCTATGGATTTGACGTCGTCCGACAAGGCCGATTCCAGGCCTTTTTTCAAGCCCTCGACCGTGGCCGGCGCAACCCAACCGCAACAGGCCTCCGCCAACGCATTCAAACCACATTGGTCGGTGAATAATGAAGGCGTTCCACAAATTCCAGCCTCAAGTACAACAATCGACATAGCCTCCTGTCTGGATGGAATGGCGAGAAGCTTCGCGGCATGAAAGGCGCTGGATTTGTCTTCGCCGCCCAGATAACCCAAAAAATGTACCCGGCTGTCTGCCTGCTGTTGAGTGACAGACGCTTTCAATTGCGAAAGCATACCATCATCAGGTCCGGCGAAAACAAGATCGTAATCAGGAAATTTCTCCATAAGCTGAAAAAAGGCGCTCAATAATAAATCCGGTCCTTTGATCAGATTCAACCGGCCAAAGAAAAGAATAATTTGTCGATTGGCAAGTCCATACTTGCTTCTGAAGGCAGCTTCATTGAATACTACAAAATCAGCCGCATTGACTGCATTAGGGATGACTTGGATACAGTCTCTAGCCACGCCATAGTCGAGAAATTGATCGATTTCAGCCTCGGTGATGGCAATGCACTGAGCTGCGTTTTTGGCGATTTTTCCGCCTATAAGCCAATTATAACTTTTCTTTAACCACACTGACCGGCCAAAAAGCGGGAGCGCTCCTGCAGGACAAAATACATAAGGCTTATTGAGGCTTGCTGCGGCGAGATAGGCCATCGCATTCAAGATCGTCCAGTGGCCCATCAAGTGTATGATGTCATGCTCAGCAACTATCTGTTTAATGCGACCGCGAGCACAGCGTGGAAACGGGAAACGTTTTGATAGACTGGGCAACGCTATGATGTTTCCCTGCTGAAGTTTTCTAGCCGACGACCCTGCCGTTTTCATGGTCAATATCGAGCAATCGATGCCGCTCAGAATAAGCTGCTGGCTCATCTGAACTGTCCTTTCTGCGGTTCCTCCCCCGGATACTGCATCTATCGTATGATTAACATTCAGGATTTTCATTGGTTTCTATACCAGCTTGAGAAGGAATCTATCCCTGTTTCAAGCGACATTGGTTTTTTAAAGCCCACTCCAGCAAGCTTTTGATCGCTGTATTTCACAACCGGATGGGTCTGAGATTTATTTGCCAGTCTCAGCACTGCGGCCAACAGTGCCATCGGAAACTGAATCACGGGCAGCGGCAAAGCCTGAATCCTCAACTGTTTCATCAGCTGTTTTTGGATGTCCAGGTAATTGTTGCATCCCGCATCATCATCCGAAACAATAAACACTTCACCATCTATTTTTTCGGCATTAATCAAAAATACCAGTGCCGCAACGACATTTTCAACACAAACCAAATTCATGCTTCTGCGATTAAACAGGCAAGACTTGAGATAGTTGATCAACCGATTTCCCTTGCTCAGTTCATTGGCCAGCTTGAGCAAGTTTTTACCTCCCGGGCCAAAAACGGCTGTCGGGCGAAGAATGGTAATCTCAAATTTTCCGGCCGCAGCTTCAAGCAAAATAGCTTCCATCTGTAACTTGGTTTGCTGGTACTCTGAAATCGGCACACAACAGGTATTTTCAGTCACGCTGTCGCTATGCGTATTTCCGACAACAACAGCTGTGCTGCAATGAATCAAACGCCGAATTTTATTCCTGGCACAAGCCTTGGCAAGGTTAACCATCGCATCAAGATTACCCTGCTCAAGATAAGCGAGATTGATAACCGTACAATTGTCGCTGAACAAGGCATCCAGAGTTTCGGGCTTGAGTAAATCCGCATTTATGACGTTAGTATTGCGGTGCTTGCTTGCTTGTTTACGGTGTACCAATGCTCTAATATCTATATCCTTAACGTCCGCAAGAACCGTTAAAAGATGCTCACCAATGAAACCGGATGCGCCGATAACAACAATCGTTGTAACATGATTACGGCTCATCAAGCACTCGCTTAAGTGCCTGCAAATATTGCAAGCCCCATTTGGTATCAGGCTCTAAATGGTTGCCTTCTGCCCACTCGTTCCATGATTTCACAAACACCAGTTTGTGTTCATCTTCGCGGTCACCTAGTGCATTCACGGCATTGGTTAAATGGTTTTCGAAAAGTGCAGGCGTTGAATTGGCCAGCACCAATCCTTTGCGCCCCTTGCGAGGCGTATTATCCCAATTGGGATAGGCACAAGGATAGGACTGACAATCAAACTGCTTGAGATCAGGGACCAAATGTTTGATCGCTTCGCTATACTCGACAATGCGCGGACCACCCAACGACAAGCGCCTTCTGACACCCCAGATGATCCTTGTCGCTTCATTAACTACCGAATTCGCTGTATTGGTCACCGCGAGTGTGGATAATATGACGGCATCTAGCCCAAGAGCAGCGGCATCTTTAAAGTCCAACATATTAATGCCTACAATATGTAAGCCTTTAAGTCCTGCCTGCAACGCTAACTCGCGCCAAAAATCAAATCGCTTTTTTGCATCAGGAATGTCGGTAGGCTTAAAAATGACAAATAGCGGCTTTCCATCCACGGTTATATAACGCTGATCTCGAAAGGCCGTTAACAGGTAATCAAAATGCGCCTTGTCATCCGCTACGCCGGGATAGGTCTGGTCAATTAATAATCGATGGGGTTCGTCTTTCCATATCCCATTCCACGAATGATTGGCCCATCCCAAACAGAAGGGAAAGTCTGGTGAACCGGAGGAAAGCACTTCATTAAACGGTCGCTCCAACATACGCCGACCACCAAACCAGTAATGCCAATAGCAAAAACCTTCTACCCCGAAAGCCGCAGCCATTTCTGCTTGTGCCACTCTAGTTTCAGCCAATCTGAGATCATAAAATCCCAAATCCGCTGGAATAACAGGTTGCTCATGCCCCTCAAACAAGGGTTTGGCACTGGCGACATTGGTCCATTCGGAAAAACCATTGCCCCACCACTCATCATTTTCAGGAGTGGGGTGAAATTGGGGTAGATAAAAAGCAATTACGCGCGCTGCTTTTTTACAGCTTACATCTTTAATCATAATTTATTATGTTCAACGAAAATAATACTTCAAACGTATGGGCAGTATATAGGCCTAAGCCGGCATCACAGTTTCCTACTTATTCAGTTACACTATAACTGAGCCAAAAAGACGACGAAAGACTCTGAGCAGCATATGATAAAAACCCGCCATCGGTAGTGGCAAGAAAATTAATGGCGAGAGAAAAATGTAATATCTCCAATTGTCAGAAAATGCTTCTTCCAATCCCTTAACCATATTCTTATCTGAATATCGACTAACTCCTTTTCGAAATTCTAGAATAGAAGCTGGGAAAAAATTTACGATAGCACCATTTTGAATGGCTCTGGCTAGTTTTGGCTTGTTCTGCAAAATACTATCTGTAATTTTCTTCAAATTATTTCCGAATACCTTAACCAATTCATAACCACCCGAATTTGATCCTTTCGCAGCGACCACTACATCTTCAACAACGACAAAACATTTACCCTCTCGCAATAGCGGCAGCACCCACCCTAATTGTGAAAGATTGCTGCCATGTAAGACATCTGAGAAATGCTCAAGACCAATGCCACTACGCACTATCAGTCCAGAAATAAAAGTCAGCATCACATTCGTCCTCCGGGCAAAATCAACTGAATCCTTACATCTTAAAATGTCTCGTTTTTCGTAACGAACCAGCTTCTCGGTATAGTCATCCTTAAACCAGTAATTATTTAAATACAAAATATCTACATCGTTTTTTAATAAAACGTCAAGAACCTTCTTCAATCCTCCCGGAAGTATCACATCATCATCGCCCAACACCCAAACATAAGGCGTGATAGCAGAGGAATAACATTGCACAATATTAAAATCCGCTCCAATATTCTCCCGATTGCATACAACTTCGAATGCCCCAGCTTGCATCAACCGATATTGGGATACTATTTTATCTGTATCATCTGTTGAAGCGTTATTCGAGACGTAAACTTTGATTAATTTACGTTGATCTTCATTTAGGCTATCAAGCTCCTCGCTGATACGCTTTAAACAAAGATCAAGATAGGAAGCCCTGTTATAGGTTGGTATGGCGATAGTCAGCAATAGCTGGGTATCGTTCATTAAATTGTCAGTCATTTACAGCCTTCCTTCACTGGCTACTTCCCGCCCAGACTGTTTTTGCCACGCTCGCCGCTTTGAAAAAAATATCCAGCTGCCCCAACCAAACCCGATGCTGCTGCATACCGCCAAATAACCGGACATAATGCCTATTGCACCATATTCTTGGCCCAAAGCAAAAGTGAGCGCTCCAATAAATACCGCACTCACCAGGCTAATCCACATAAAAGGTTCTTCCTTATGCGCTCTTAAATAGGCAGCCTGGGCATAGTTCACATAATTTAATATGGTTGCCAGCATCAGGAATGTGAAGGACAAGGGCTCAAGTATCCGGTCTACAAACGGAACAGGATTTATATGAATGAAATAATTGATGGCTGATAACATTACCCCTCCAACAACCATGACGCCAAGCGATCGGGATAAGATAAAACCGAAGACTTGATCCAACTTACGATAATCCCGCTTGGCAACTAAAGCTCCGAATCCGGGTACCTTGGTATTCATCCACGCCATCGCAATACTCATAAGTGCATTGGCGATCGCAATGCTCATACCCATTTGCCCTGCCTCCACAGCGCCACGGTAAGCAAACAAAACCGGGGTAAATAGCTGAAATATAAAATAGCCGCTCAGCCAGCTTAAGGCGATTCTCCACTGGAAAGGCCAAATCTCGGATTTCCACTGAATGCCTGTACCCGCTGCCGGATGGACAAACAAGTTTTTAAAAAACACGCGTTGGGTACGCCACAGCCAGACCAGCACGGTAATGGCCAGGCCTGCATTCATCGCCGGAATAGCCAGCAAGCCTCCGCCTAAAACTAAAACCGTCCAGGCCAGTAAACTGCCGATCATACTTTGATACATTCTTAATCGAGCGACTTCCATAACGCGGCCACAACCTTCCAATAAGGCCAGCAACGGCATGACAAAAATATTTACGGCGGCGGTGATGACCAACCATAGCCAGGCAGCTTTCCAATGCACTTCTGTAGGGGCCGGGTTCATCGAAAAAAATAGCCAGCCGACTGGCAGTATCACCACCAGCAGCAATATGGCTATCACTCCATACCATTTCAGCACCAGCACCAGCAATGAATGAAGTCGACTTTTTGCCGTTGCCTCTCCTTCGATAGTCCCGGTGTTTGACCATGTCAAACCAGCCATTTCGTGACTGGCAAATTGCATCACCACATAACTCATGCCTAGCTCAAAAAATATCTGCATGGCCAAAATGCTTGCGAAAGTGTAGTAATAGCCTTGCTGATCGGGCGTCAGATAACGAACGACTAAAAACAACATCACTATGCCGGAAAACAATCCCCAGCCTCGACCAGCCAAGGTGTAAATAATGGCCTGATCAATACCCATGTAGCGGAGAAAATTTTTCACAAGGGAATTATGCTCAACTGCGACCTACCTGAACTGAGTTTGGCAATTGCATTAGCTTGTCAAAAAATTTACTACAAAAAATCATAAACGAAGTCATATTGAGAATTAAGGGCCAAACTCGATTAAAAAGCACTTAAACCACAGTAGCTAATCCTGTGGATACGCTGGCAGCGCTTTGCCCAGTTCAAGCAAAGGATACGCAGTGTTTAATCGGGTGCTGATAGTGGTTAACATGACATATAAAACACTGACTGATTCTAAAGCAAAATTCAAATGCGCTGCATTTTTGTTAGAATCGTCTGGATAATCATGGGCAAACTTGTTGCGAATATTGCGAACTGTCTCCCACTGTTCGACACTGTCAATAAAACCCAACTTTTCCAGTCTATTGAGCTTATCAAGCATCGGGCGATCTTCAAATTGCTCGTTCAGATAGCCCAGGATTGCAGGAAACAGTCGACTGCCCATTGTATCCTGCAACTTGGTGTAGCGCAGAATAAACTGATCCACATCCTGTACCTGCTCATCGGTAAGGTTCGTATACGTCTTGTCGGTCAGCGGACAGAAGGTGCGGATGGACAACATGGCGTGGAACAGATGATAAATATGCCGTTCGCATTGGCGCCAGGCATCCTGTAGTTGCAACAACGGAATATCATGACTCATAAGCGGATGCCTGTTTGCTTGGCAATGGTAAAAATAGGAGGCGTGTAATGGCGTGTAGGGTAATCTACCAACACATCTATTTTTTGTTCCCCCAGTTTCATTTGTAATTTCGTTACAAAAGCCAATTCTGCACGGACTATCGCTGCGACATCTGATTGCTTTGTTTCAATTAGCAAATCAATATCTCCACCACGTTTGTTATCATCTACCCGTGAACCAAATAGCCAAATGCTTGCTTCATCACCAAAGGTTTCTGCAACTGTGCTTCGTATGGCGGATTGTTGATCTAGGGTTAGTCTCATTTATTTTTCGGCAACAATGACAGGACTTTTTCTTCATCAAGTCCTGTAAGTTCAATAATAGTCTGCATGGGCAAGCCTATTCGTGCGGCATTTTCTATTATTTTCATTTTCGCCTTCCATTCGCCTTGCTCTAATCCTTGCTCTAATCCTTGCTCTAATCCTTGCTCTAATCCTTGCTCTAATCCTTGCTCTAATCCTTGCTCTAATCCTTGTTGCAACCCTGTTTTTGTGGCCAAGTCGATTGAACTTTTTTGAATATAAATCCAATCTCTCTTTTTATGCTGAAGATCCAGTTCTTCTTCGCTAAGATTTGCTTCGTTGGCGATATTAAAGGCTTTTTCCAGTTCTTGATTTAGATTTTTAGGGATGTAATCCAGGCTGCCGGCATTTTTAATAAAATACAGCCATTTATCCTGAATGCTGATCAGTTCTCCTTCGATTTTATTGAATTTTGGCAGTTCGATAAAAATCAGTTCTATGTCGTCGCTGTATTCAATGAAACGCTTTTTTTCGAGTAATTTAAACCGGTTAATGAGTTCATCACTGTTTTTAAACAAGGTAAAATCGGTGATGGTTAAGGCAATAACGGGGTTAAGTAAGTGGTAAGCATCCCCTTTTTTTAACTGAACAGAATAGTTTTTAGCGGCATTGTAGAGGATTCTTTTTTCCAGACCTTCATGGTTCAGGACTTGCATTTCTATAATGACGCGAGTGCTATCACTCAGTTCTGCTTTTACATCGACATAAGTGTCTTTCATGCCTTTCAATAAAGGAATGCTGTAAGGGTCAACAATGGTTAAATCGGTTATTGTTTGCCGGTTATCAAACTCAATTACTGAATTTAAAAAGCTGATCAGCAGATCTTTTGACTCATCACTGCCAAAAACTTTTTTAAAAGCAAAATCTGTTTTTATATCGAGAAATTTCATTTAAGTAAGCCTAATGTGATCAAAGGATGTGAAAAATGCGGAGCGGCGCCTAATATTAACGAACATGCCAGTAGCTGGTGCCTCAAGCGTTCATCATTCCTATATCGCTAAGCTTAATATCTGCCAGTAACAGTGCATTCATCTCTTCTATAACCCCTTCAAGTGATGTCATAGTCGGCAGATAACCAAAATCTGCAGCTCTGGTATTTTGCGAATAGTAATAAGGCTTGCTGCCAGTTGCATTGATAGCGATAGCCGTGGAAACAATTTCGTACTGTAGCCCATATTGTTCCTGCATAGTAGCCAATAAAGTTGGTTTATCAACAGAAGCTTTGCTATAACAATCAACCACCGCATTGGTTGCCGGTGACGTTAATAACGCGATCACCAGCTTATAAAAGTCAGAAGGATGAATGTAGTCACGCACCATGTAGTCAGATGATGTTTTCAGCACCGTTTCATGACGAATGGCGCGTAGTATATCGGTAATTAAAAACCGTGCTGACATATCTTGGGTGCGACTGAAATAATTGAATACGCGTATATCGATGATGGATAATTCAGGCTGTGAGCGATGCCGACACTCGGCATGTAATTTTGCCACGGCATACCAATCTTGCTGTTGCAGGTTATTAATAGCAACCATCGCCTTGGTGTTTTCATCAACAGGTGCGTCAAAACTGGAGCCATACGCAGCTCCGCTACTTAGAAAGATATAGCGACATAGCGGATGGCGATCTAAATAACTCAAGGCCATTTGATCGTATTTTAAGGTTACATCAAAGATGGATGCACCCATCGCCGCTGCTTGAGCCGGATCACCTACGCCCACAAAATTTAAGATAGCATCAAAATGTACCTTTGTACTGAACCCTGCGAAATCCGAGACAGCGTATCGTCCTGACAAACCCACACTGGCTAGCCATTGCGTCACGATCTCTGGACGGCGGGCAAAGAGGACTAATTCATGACGGTCTTGTTTGGAAAAGGCTACCATCAAATCTTTTGCAATTTGGCTGGTGGCACCGAGAATAGCTATTTTCATTATTTTGATGTCTCTACTTTAGTTGTCGCAAAATAGCCGCCCGTTTTTGAAGCACCACGAAATTCAATGACTTTAGTTTCTTTAAGTTTCTTAAGCCAACGTTCAATAGTCCGTAGGGGTAAATTAAGCCCTTTAGCAATGTCACTGGCTCGTTGACCTGGGTGTAATTGTATATAAAGGAGTAGTTCGGTTACACCGCCACTTACACCGCCACTTACACCGCCACTTACACCGCCACTTACACCGCCATTTGATTCGATAAGGTTATCTTGACCATTATTATATGGTTTTTTGAAAACGGTTACGGCCATTCCACCCTGCGTTGCTTCGTACTCCGGCTCAGGCAAGCCATACGCTACAAAGGTTTCAATTGCCCGGCGCACGCCACTGCCATACTTCTCTATCAGATCAAGCTCTTTAAAAATGGAAGCGATCTGCTTGTTACGCAAATGGGATTTGTAGTTGCCCGATTTTATCTTTTCAACCGTCAAGTCTTCAAGCAGAGCGCCGGGGTTAAAAAACTCAATGCGTTCGTCAAAAATCTTAATGGTTGAATCATTGGCGCTGCGATAGTCTCGGTGGACAATCATATTAATCACTATTTCACGAATGGCATCCATAGGATAATCCCAACGCTCTTCTCTTTTTGGATTGCCGGTAATGATATAGGCTTTGTTTGTGTGCTTGAGGATAAAATCCATAATCCGTGTAACTTGTTCGATCAATGAATCTTTACTGGTTATGCTATCTTTGATGACAGTTTGCGTTGCAAACCGCCCCGCTTCAATGGTGCTGAGCAACACATCATTTTTTGAAAATAACAAATGACAACCGAAAGTGGGGTGACCATCCTTGATGAGTTCAAACTTTTCGAGCACCGTCGAAAAAGAGGCTTTAAGCGAAAGCGCAGCAGCAAAGGATTGAACCTTAGTGTGAGAGATGCTGTCGATTCCATGAACAGGATCAGGGTGGTAATCCCAACTTGAGTTGATCAGCTTGATGTGCGCATCGGAGATTTCCGTTGGCGACATTTGATGATTCGCATTGCCGATGCGCTTAAAGTAGCGGCCTTTGCACGCTACAGGTTTAATTGGATATTCATCTACACTGATAATCGCCACTGTTTTACCGTCAAGCACGATAACTTCAATATCAGGAATAACGCTGGGAGTAGTATTCTGCTTGCATTGGTTCACCCAACCTTGCAGAGTTTCCGCTTTAATATCAACACCCGTGATTTGACCTGCATCGCTTACCCCGACCAACACCACGCCACCTTTGGAATTGGCGAAAGCAACCAATGTTTCAATAAGCTCTTTCTGAAAACTGGTTTTAAATTCGACTCGAGCGCTCTCGCCCTGTTGAATTAGGTTACGGAAATAGTCATCTGCGTCAGGGGCTGAGCTTAAAGGGTGTATTGGCATAACGAATGGCTTAATTCGCGGTGAGGAAGTCATGAACTCTCAGCTCAATGGTCAAGCGATCCAAACCGTGCTCTTTCAGTAAATATTCGTAAGTGCCGCAGTGCTCGGAGTAGCGATCATTAACGCCAATCCTCAATATCCGCACCGGCGCAAATTCAGACGCAATTTCGGCGATCGCAGAACCTAGGCCGCCCAATACGGAATGCTCTTCAAGCACAACAATGCCCCGATGCTGTTTACAGATAGCCGTAACTTGCTCATTATCCAGCGGTTTGATAAAAGGAGCACTCCAAACGGTCGCGTCGGGATAAGAGTCTGCGGCAATATCAAGAGCTGTACGTACCAAGGCTCCGGTAGCAATGAAAGCGATATCGTTAGCTTTTCCAGACTTGGCCTGCAATAAACTCCCCGCTGTTACTTGCGGCACGGCAACATGAACGTCGCCGCGATCGGATTTTCCCATGCGCAAATAAACAGCAGATTTCGAGTGGTAAGCCATTTCCATACATGCGGTCAGTTCAAACCGGTCTGCCGGAGAATAGACCGATAAATTGGGTATTGCTCGAGTGCAGGCAATATCTTCGGTCGATTGATGGCTGGTACCAAGGTGGCTATAGACAAACCCAGCGCCATCACCAATAAAAATAACCGGCAACTGGTCATGAGCTACATCCAGCTTTATCTGCTCGACTACGCGCACAGGGATGAACGCCGCCAAACCATAAACGAAAGGTCTGAAACCAACCCTCGCTAAACCCGCCGCCATGCCCACCATGTTTTGTTCAGCAATCCCAGCATTAATGTATTGCGCAGGACATGCTCTGCGAAAATCATCAAACAAGGCGTAACCATGATCACCCGTCAGCAGCAAAACAGTGGGGTCAGCCTTGGCAAGGCGAACCAATGCTTCTGAAAAAGCCGCTCTCATTGCACACATCCGGCAACGACCGTCAAGGCTTGTGCGTAAGTTTCGGAATCAAGTCGCGTATAATGCCATATATTGTTGTTTTCCATAAAGGGCACGCCTTTGCCTTTGACTGTTTTGGCGATCAGTGCTTTCGGTGAGGTCAAAGCACTGGCCCAAAGCTGGGTGATAGCGCCGTCAATGGCCGCTTGATCATGACCATCAATGGTTACAGCTTCAAAACCGAAGCTTTCAAATTTAGCCTGTATTGAGCCCAGTTTAAGCACCTCTTCAGTGCTACCCATGGCCTGAAAGCCGTTTTCATCAACAATCACCATGAAGTTTTTAAGCTGATGGTGTGCGGCAAAAAGAGCACCCTCCCAAATCGGGCCTTCATTGATTTCACCATCGCCAACCAAGGCATAGGTTTTTTGATTAGTATCCCGTAGCTTTGCCCCCAGCGCCATGCCAACACCCACTGAATAACCATGACCCAAGGAACCCGAAGTTACTTCCAAACCTGGGACGCGAGAATCAGATAAGCCTTTTAAATCACTGCCATCGGCAAAATAACCAGAGAAAGCCTCATCTTTAAGCCAACCTAATTCGCGCAGGCAGGCATACTGAGCCATGACCCCATGACCTTTGCTGAGGATGAAGTAATCACGGCTCTCGGCAAATGGATCGTTGTCGGGATAGCGCAAATGATTTCGGTACAACACGGCCAGCAGCTCAATAATCGAAAATGCACAGCCGATATGAACGGTTGAGCCGGCATAAGCCATGTCCAAAACGGTTTTGCGTAGCATTTTAGGGTCAAAGAGTCTGCTCGGGGTAGTCATTACCAGTACCGCTCAGGAGTTAATACCAAGATAGCTTTCAATCTTGCCAGCCGCAAATTCCAGCATCTCCTGGGTTAACGCCGGCTGCACACCTATCCAGAAAGTGTTGTTCATTACATTATCCGTATGGGTCAAATCACCGCTGATGCGGTAGTTAGCGCCGATCATGTAAGGCTGACGGGTCAGGTTGCCGGCGAACAATAGGCGCGAGCCGATTTTGTGTTGATCCAAATAAGTCAGTAAATCCAAACGTGTAACAGGGCTGTTTTCCTTTACCGTGATCGGAAAGCCAAACCAGGACGGGTCTGAATGTTCGGTCGCTTCGGGCAGTGTTAAAAATTCTTCGCAGCTTTTTAAACGTTCTTTTAGAAAAGCAAAGTTGTCCTTGCGAGCCTGAATGAACTGCGCGGCCTTGTCCAGCTGGGCCACGCCACAGGCCGCCTGCATGTCAGTAATTTTGAGGTTGTAGCCGAGGTGACTGTAGGTGTACTTGTGGTCATAGCCTTTAGGCAGTTCGCCCAGCTTCCAGCAAAAGCGTTTGCCGCAGGAATTGTCTTTTCCCGGCGGACAAAAACAATCCCTGCCCCAGTCCCTGAAGCTCTCGGCTATCTTTTTGAGTTTCTTATCGTTGGTAAATACCGCACCGCCCTCCCCCATGGTAATGTGATGGGCAGGGTAAAAACTTAAGGTGCCTATGTCGCCAAAAGTGCCGACCATCTTGCCGCGATACGTGGTACCCAAGGCGTCGCAGCAATCTTCCACTAACCAGAGCTTGTATTTTTCGCACAGCGCCGTAACCACATCAAGGTTGAACGGGTTGCCCAGCGAATGGGCCAGCATAATGGCTTTGGTTTTGGGTCCAATCGCAGCTTCTATCTTGCTGGCGTCGATATTGTGTGTTCTAGGGTCCACATCCACAAATACCGGCACTGCGCCAAATTGAAGAATGGGATTAACCGTAGTTGGAAAGCCTGCGGCGACACCGATGACTTCATCGCCCGGCTTGATAGCGCGGTCGCCCAGCTTGGGAGATGTCAACGTGCTAAACGCAACCAAGTTGGCTGAAGACCCCGAGTTGACGGTGATCAAGTGCTTGACGCCGATGAAAGCCGCCAGCTTTTTTTCAAATTCAGTATTGAAGCGGCCAGTAGTCAGCCAGCCGTCTAGCGAGGCTTCGACCATCAGTTGCCGTTCTGCTACGCCGATGACCTTGCCCGAAGGGGGAATCACGCTTTGGCCAGGGATGAAGTTTTGCCGGGTATTGCCAAATCTATCGAAGCCGGTCACGTCATCCGCAATGATCGCCCGGTATACTCTGGCCATCGCTGTATCGGTGAGACTTGCCCACGGTTTGATCACCAGGGACTGATGAAGAAGCACGGATTTATCCAGACGAAGATAGCATTGCAGCGGTAACGGTGTGCCGGAAAAATCGTCCTGCTCAAGCGTAATGGCTTGTTCAGAGGCATCTGGCGCTGTGGCTGTAATAAAAACAAACCGTGCATCGCCGTAAACATCGCTATCGGTCAAGGCCAACGCCGGGCGTGCTTTGACTTGGGTAAAATCGGTAAATGGAAACGACATCTTGTAGATGCTGCCCGCTTTTATGTCACAAGTCATTCCAGACATCCTCCGCAGCCGAGCCTAGAACATGTTGGACAAAACCGCTCTGTTCCTGCAGTCTGGCCAAGGCCAAGTTTTCAGCGGCTGTCACCGTCTGATCTGGGCCAAGATCTTCGATGATAATCCGTACTTTAGTGCCTGCCGACTTTTCGAGTTGAAGGTGTATAAACCCGCTCTGATCAACCGTTTCTATACGTGTGAGGGTGTGCATTTTAAATTTCCGGTTTTGGACTATCGAAATAGCCACGATGCTGTCGCAATGGGCTGACTCTTTGCGTCAGATATTTTAATTTGTATTTTTTTTAATAGCCAAGCTAATTCAAATTCTACCGAGAGTTGCATCCAAAAGCCAATTATGACGGCCAAACGGAAGGTAAATTAATTTTTCATCACCCCCAGCGCCAGCGCGATATGTGCCAGTTCAGCGCTAGATGATACCTTAAGCTTGCTTTTTATTTGCGTGCCGTAATTGGCGACGGTTTTATAACTTAGACAAAGTTCGTTGGCGATTTTATGCGCGGTCAAACCCTTTGCCAACAGCAAAAATATATCGAACTCTCTGGCGGACAGCGATTCTATAAGGCCTTGATAATCGGTCTCGCTGCTTTGGAAGCCCTGTTTTGTTAAGCCCCGTTCGATATAAATCTCGCCGGCAGCTATTTTCTGTATTGCGGTAACAAGGATGCCAGGGGCGCTATTCTTGGTAATATAGCCTTTTGCACCAGCCTGCATGGCTCTGTCCACATAAACTTTTTCATCATGCACACTGAATACTAATATTCTGGCAGCAGCGTCGCGGCCGCAGATTCGGCGTATGCTTTCCAGTCCGCCGATACCAGGCATCGATAAATCCAGCACCATTACGTCCGGCTGTTGCTCCAGATACAACTGGCAGGCCGCTTCGCCGCGATCGGCTTCGGCGATCACTTCAATATCGGCTACCGTAGACAACAACATCCTGAAGCCCGCGCGCACTACGGCATGGTCATCGACTAATATGACTTTTATCGTGTTTTTCATCGCAGCGGAATAGTCGCGATAACGCTCATACCCTGTTGTGGCTGGGTCTGTAGGGTGAAGTCGCCACCCAGACTGTTGATTCGTTCTTTCATACTCAATAAACCAAAACCGGTGTTAATGTTGTCGACAGTACAGCCTTGTCCATCGTCGGTTACTTTTAGTCGTAGAGCGACTCCGCTCACGGGTTGCGATTCAATTGCCAAGGTGATGGAGGCGTGTCTGGCTTGTGCATGGCGCACAATATTGGTTAAACACTCCTGAACCACTCTATAAACCTGAATCGCGATCTTTTGCTCCAAATGGTCAACTGCCTCAGGGCAGTCAATGGTAAGTTTTAAGTCTGGATTTCTAATTGACCAATGGTTTAACAAATCCTCCATTGTTGCTTTCAGTCCCAATTCAGTCAATACCAACGGATGCAATTGACGCATCATGGAACGCACTACCGTCATTAAATGATCGCAGATGCTGACTATAACATCAGTGGTTTGCTTAATATCGACAGCTCCAGCTTGGGATCGCCCTGCAGTCACCGCCATAACTTTAATGGCGGTCAGCGATTGCCCCAACTCATCATGCAATTCCTGAGAAAGCCGCCGCCTCTCATCTTCCTGTATTTCCAGAGTATGCTGGGTTAAAGCCCGATTTTGTTGCCGGCTGACATTGAGTTCGCCGGTCATGTGATTGATGGCTTTGGCAATACTGTCATATTCACGGATGGAAAAATCCGGTAGTTTTTGCTGATATTGGCCTATTTCAATCGCCTTTAGTGCGCTAACAATCACATCTATCGATTTAAGGGCCTTGTTGAAAGCCAGATTAACTGCCAAAAAGGTGAACAGTGTTAGCAGAAAAAACGAGCTAAAAAAACCTATGCTTTCTTGCCAGGCTTCGGTCAGTTCGTCCAAGGGATTGGCCTGAATAATCAGGGTGATATGTTCACCATTGGCACGGGTGATTTGATGCACAACCTCAGGATAGTTAACGGCAACCAGATTGATAAACCACCGGGGAGGTTTTTCGTCATGATGGGTTTGCAGGTTTTTAGGGGCAAAACTGAGTAGACGTCCTGAAGGTTCTTTCAGTTGTACGCTTAAATGTCGGGTTTGATTGAGTAGATTAAGTTTCGGCAGCCAATCAGTTTCATTAAACGGTGTTGGCGAGACTTGAGAAAAGCCAAAGGTTATCAGCTCTACGACCAGATTGATCGATGAATCGAGTTCTTTATTCACCGCATCACGGGCCTGCCAAATGGTAATCCAACTACCCAATAACAGTATGCCCAGGGAAGAGATCAAAATTCGCAGGTTGATTTGATAACGCAGACTCATGGCTATTGAAAACTCGATACGTGCAGTGATGATAGATTGTACCGGATTATGGCAGGCTAAGAGCGACGAGCCACGCTCCTACAAAAAATCTTAACATCAGAGCGACGAGCCGTCACTCCTACAAAAAAAACTTACAGCAACAGCAATTCTTGTAACACTTTGATCTCATCTCTGATTTTTGCGGCCTGTTCAAATTCCAGATTTTTCGCGTGCTGGTACATCGCATCTTCCAGCTGTTTCAGTTTTTTGCTTGCCTGCTTGGGTGTCAAAGACGCTATGTAATCAGCTGGAAATTCGGCAACTTTACTTAGCAGCTTAGTGGCGCTGGTCAGCCCCGAGCCGGGTATCGACACTTGCAGAATATCGGTTACCGACTTCACAATAGTCATCGGCGTTATATGATGCTCAACATTAAATTGATGCTGTTTTTCCCGGCGGCGCTCGGTTTCATCCAGGGCCTGCTGCATTGATTTGGTGATTTTATCACCGTATAAAATCGCCTTGCCATTGACGTTTCTAGCTGCCCGACCGATGGTTTGCACCAGCGACACCACTGAACGCAAAAAGCCTTCCTTGTCGGCATCCAGTATCGCAACCAATGACACTTCCGGTATATCTAGGCCTTCGCGCAACAGGTTGATACCGACCAGCACATCAAACTGGCCTAACCGTAAATCCCGGATGATCTCGACCCGCTCCACGGTATCGATGTCGGAATGCAGATAACTCACTTTTATCCCATGCTCAGCCAGATATTCGGTTAAATCTTCGGACATGCGTTTGGTTAAGGTGGTCACCAGTACCCGCTCTTTTAAAATCACCCGTTTGTTGATTTCCGATAATAAATCATCGATCTGTGTGGTCGCGGGACGCACTTCCACAATCGGGTCCAGCAGACCGGTCGGCCTGACCAGTTGCTCGGCAAACACGCCGGAATACTCGCGTTCATAAGGCCCAGGTGTTGCCGATACATAAATCCGTTGCCGCGCTTTCGCTTCAAACTCATCAAACATCAACGGCCTATTATCCAGCGCGGACGGCAGTCTGAAGCCGTATTCAACCAAGGTTTCCTTGCGCGAGCGATCGCCTTTATACATCGCGCCGATCTGCGGCACTGCAACATGGCTTTCGTCGATAATCACTAGCGCATTGTCGCGTAAATAATCAAACATCGTCGGTGGCGACTCGCCTGAGCTTCTGCCGGACAGATAACGGGAATAATTTTCAATGCCGGAGCAATAGCCGACTTCCAGTATCATCTCAATATCAAATAGCGTCCGCTGCTCCAGTCGCTGCGCCTCGACCAGTTTGTTCAACGAGCGCAATTGCTCCAGACGTTGCTTAAGCTCTATTTTAATGGCCTCAACTGCTGCCAATAATTGTTCTCTTGGCGTCACATAATGGCTTTTCGGGTAAATGGTATAGCGTTCTAGGCGCCTGATAATTTCGCCGGTCAACGGATCAAATAAAGACAAGCGCTCCACCTCATCATCGAATAACTCGATCCGTAACGCCTCGCTATCTGACTCGGCAGGATGCACATCAATCACTTCGCCACGCACCCGGTAGGTTGCACGACGAAGCTCGATGTCATTGCGGGTGTATTGCATTTCTGCCAACCGACGCAGGATGTCGCGCTGGTTGATCATGTCGCCTCTGACTAGGTGCAACACCATTTTGAAGTACGATTCCGGCTCGCCCAGGCCGTAAATAGCCGAAACCGTTGCGACGACGATAGTATCGTCCCGCTCGATGAGTGCTTTGGTTGCTGACAAGCGCATTTGTTCGATATGCTCGTTAATCGCCGCGTCTTTGTCGATGAAGGTGTCAGAAGCCGGCACATAGGCTTCAGGTTGATAATAATCGTAATAGGAGACAAAATATTCAACGCTGTTTTCCGGGAAAAACTCTTTCATCTCACCGTACAATTGTGCAGCCAACGTTTTATTAGGCGCCATGATCATCGCCGGGCGCTGAGTCTGATGGATCACATTGGCTATGGTAAAGGTTTTGCCGGAACCGGTCACGCCGAGCAAGGTCTGATGCACTTCGCCATCATTCAGACCGTCAACCAAGGCTTTAATCGCGCTAGGCTGATCACCGGCCGGCTGAAATCGGCTGTGAATTTTAAACTTTTTCTTCACTTAACCTTCTCAATAAACATAACTTTTATTCATTCTACGCCATGACTCGGCGCCAGTCCTTTAAGCCATGCACTGACCATGGGTTTTTCGGCTAAACCTTGCGAATTAATAAACATAAACGGCACTGCAACCAGCGCCATGCCTTTATTGATCTGAACGGCAAAATGTAAATGTGGGCCAGAAGAAAAACCGGTATTGCCTGAATAGCCGATTAATTGTCCTGCGGTCACCGCCAAACCCGGATAAACCTGGGCTTTTTCCAATTCTAAATGCGCATAAACCGTCATTGCACCATCATCATGCAAAATTCGGATGCTGTTGGCTTCGAAACTGTACGCTTTATTACTGCCACCGTTATAAAAATCATTATCGACTTCCAAAACCAATCCAGATCTAGCCGCGTAAACCGGCGTACCTATGGGCATTGCAATATCTACGGCATAAAAATTCTGCTCATCATTATGACTAAAACTACCGCCAAAGGCCTGGGAGATTTGGAACGAGGCATTGGGCGCTAGCGGCGGCCAATAACTTGCCGTAGAGCGATAATCAGCCAAAGGACTGCCGATGATATAACGATATTTAATCGCAAGCCGCCATGATTCAAGCTCATTGATGCCCTTTACTGCAAAAAGCGTATCTGATTTTCCAGGTTCAATAACAAATCGCTGAGGTAAATCTGGCGTAGTGCTGACATTATCCCGTTCAGAAAAATCAACTTCAACTTCCACAGGGCCGACATAATCATTGCGGATATAAAATTGAGGATGCTGCTGTTCACCCGATTGCAATAACCAGACTAATTGTTTGGGGGCTACTTTAAGCTGCCTAACTTCTAGTTTTTTCTGATCAGCAATCCCGTTTGGCTTGTCAGTAAAATGCCATATGCCTTGTTTGTCCTGAAATTTATAGAGTTTCTGGCCAATAACCGTAAACGAAGATAGCGACAACAGTATAAAAATTAATAACGCTACTTTCATGGCTACACGGCAAGAAAAATAGGAATGAACAATATAATCATCACCGCAATCGCAATAAAAGCTGGGTTGATAACACCTGAAAGCCAGTACGCTATCGCACTTCCCCATACCATACGCATCGGCTTAGGCAGTTTTACAATTTTCAAAATATACTCCTAGATGCAGGCAGTATTGAATAACAGGATAATAGTCCAGTACTTGAATTTTGGTATTATGGCAGCTAATTCCAACAAGCATTGCGATAAACGCACCTAAGCCAAGTTAAAAAATATGTGTCATTCAAACAGTAACTATTGGGATTTTTGTGCAATCATTGCCGGGCTTTTACTTACTTTATCTTTTTCCCCTTTTGATTATGCCTATTTAGCTCTGGTAGCGCTAGTGTTCTTGTTTGCTTGCTGGCAGAACATTTCACCTAAGCGCGCCGCCTTAAGAGGCTATTTATTTGGCTTGGGCTCTTTTGGTTCCGGCGTATCCTGGGTCTATATTAGCATGCACGATTTTGGCGGGGCCGGTGTACTCGGTGCGAGTTTATTGACTGCTTTGTTCGTTGCTTTTTGGGCAATTTTCCCTGCGCTATCTGGCTACCTTATAGTAAAAACAATGTCTATAAACAAGCGAGTTGCTCAGGTTTTAATAATACCGAGTATCTGGATACTTGTAGAATATCTTCGAGGCTATTGGCTACTGAACGGTTTTCCCTGGTTGCAAATTGCCTATTCTCAATTAGAGACGCCACTGGCAGGATACATTCCGTTAGTAGGAGTTTATGGTACCGGCTTTATACTCGCGTTAACCGCTACACTGATGGTAAAAATGCTAGGCGAGTTGATTCATTTAAGGCGAATGAATTCGGTGCTAGGCTTAATAATAACGATTACAGGCCTCTGGGCAACGGGTGACTTATTGCGCAATCAAACCTGGACCCATGAAATTGGTCAGCCAATACGTGTTTCAATGATTCAAGGCAATATCGCACAAGATCAAAAGTGGCGACCAGAAAATAAGATCAACACGCTGTTAAAATATAAAAAGATGACCGAAGAGCATTGGGATTCAAAAGTCATTATCTGGCCAGAAACTGCAATACCCGCTTATCTTGATCAAGTTAAAGACACTTTTTTAGAGCCTCTAGCCAATAATGCCAAGTTGCACAATACCGATTTAATTATCAGTGTTCCGGTACAAGAGTCCCCGAAAAAAATATTCAATGCCGTAGTAACCCTAGGCCAAGAACCTGGCATGTATCGTAAAATCCATTTATTACCTTTTGGCGAATATCAGCCTTTACAACCTTTATCGACTTTTGTGTTGGATCTGATACATATAAGATTGGGTGATTTTACGCCTGGGACAATAAGCCAGGCTTTGTTAAAAGCCGGTGGCTACCCATTTATAACGCTAATATGTTATGAAGATGCCTTTGGCGAATTGAGTATTCACGGTTTACCGGAAGCGGCCTATCTGGTTAATGTGACCAACGATGGCTGGTTCGGCGATACCATAGAACCTCACCAGCACTTACAAATGGCAAGAATGCGGGCGATGGAAACAGGACGATTTTTATTGCGAGCAACCAATACTGGTATGACTGCAATTGTTTCTACGAAGGGAGAGATTGTCACTCAGGCAGTTTCATTTAAAGAAACAGTATTAACCGGAATGGTAATCCCGATGGGCGGCATGACGCCTTATGCAAGCTTAGGTGACAAACCCATTATTGGAGGGATGATTATTTTGCTGTTAAGCGCATACATACGCACTAAGCTGAGAAATGAGCATCTGTAGGGGCAAATTTATTCGCCCCTACACGCCTATTTCTTATTGCCTAAAATTCTTAACAACGCGCACCACTTCTTGATCCCCGGCGATGGTCTCGATGCTAAAGCCAAGCTTGGTAACTAATGACAGCATCGGCTTGTTTATAGCCAAAACTTCGCCTTCAAAAGATGACATGCCTTTAGCTTTGGCGGTTTGCAACATGATTTTCATCAATTTAGTACCGATGCCCATATGCTGAAAATCATCGGCAACGACCAATGCAAATTCTACCGAATGCCCATCAGGATTAACCATATATCGACCTACGCCTAATTCATTCGGCATTTTCCCATCCTTGGTTATCGCCACAAAAGCCATTTCACGGTCGTAATCGATTTGAGTAAATCGCACCACCATTTCCGGTGTTAATTCCTGCAAAGACTGCATAAAACGAAAATATTTAGTACGCTCAGATAAGCGATGCACAAAATCTTTTTCCATACCTGCATCTTCTGGGCGTATCGGTCTAATTGTAATAATAGAACCGTTAGTTAATTGGTACTCACGACTTAATTCATGTGGATAAGGATGGATCGCCATATGCGCATAAGGAGAAAGCTGATGCGAGACTTTTACTTTAATACGGGCATCAACCGCCATCACTCCGTGCTCATCAACTATCAAGGGATTAATATCCAGCTCTAAAATCTCCGGCAGCTCACTGACCATCGTTGAAATATTAAGCAATACCTCTACCAGAGGTGTTTTATTCACCGCCGGTAATTGACGGAATGCCTCCAGATATTTTGCTGCCTTAGTTTTAGCAATCATTTGCTCAACCATATAGGCATTTAGCGGTGGTAGAGCGACGGCATTATCTTGAAAAATTTCCACCATAGTTCCGCCTAAGCCAAAGCTAATCGCGGGACCAAATACCGGATCTCTGACCACGCCTATCATCAACTCACGACCACTGGTGGAGCGGAACATAGGCTCAACCGTCATACCAACTTCGGTAATTTCGGGATATTTTTGTTTAATCGCGGTTTCCATTTCTAGAAAATTGTGCGAAATTTCCTGCACGCTATTGATATTGAGGCGCACACCACCAATATCCGATTTATGGCTAAATTCGACCATATTAATTTTCAAAACCACAGGAAATCCCAATGTTTCTGCGGCAATCATTGCATCCATAGCACTGGAAACCTTAATGGTCTGAGTAACCGGGATATGAAATGCGGAAAGTATAGCTTTAGATTCTTGCGCGGTTAACACCGACCGGCCTTCGGACAGCACCCGTTCAATTATCAAGCGGGCGCCTGCAACGTCAGGCACGGCTAATTCATCGATAGGCGAAGGAATTTGTTTAAGCAGAATTTGATTTTGGGTATAGCTAGATAAAAATGAAAACGCATCAACAGCCATTTCTGGGGTATTAAAATGAGCCACTTTGCTGTTGGCAAAAAGATTACGGCCTTCCTGTACACGCGCACCACCTGTCCATGAAGCCAATACCGGTTTTTTACTGGTTTTAGCGCCTTCAATAATACACTCAGCCACCTGAGTTGGATTGGTCATCGCCTGAGGTGTCAAAATAACCAAGATACCGTCGATATTTTTATCGTTAAGGCAAATTTCTAAGGCTTTCTGGTAACGTTCAGACGTCGCATCACCCAAAATATCGACAGGATTGGCATGGGACCAATGCACCGGTAAAACCTGATCCAGTGCAACTATGCTCTCAGGACTCAGTTCCGCCATCTGTATACCGACATCTTCCGCGCGATCAGTACTCATAACACCAGGACCACCAGCATTAGTGATGATAGCCAGCCGGTCTTTTTTAACCACATAATTATTAGCTAAAACTCGGGCAGCAGAGAATAAATCATTGATATTGTATACTCTAACTACGCCAGCCCTCGCAATGGCGGCATCAAATACATTGTCTCCACCAACCATCGCGCCGGTATGCGACATAGCCGCTTTACAGCCCGCCTCATGACGACCGGATTTGATTAATATCACTGGCTTTAAGCGTGCAGCGGCTTTCAGGCCACTCAAAAAACGACGGGCATCGTGTATACCTTCAACATACAATAAAATACCGCTAGTTTTACTGTCGGTCGCCAAATAATCCAGCATTTCGCCAAAATCAATATCCGCTGCACTGCCCATCGACACCACGGTTGAAAAGCCGATGTCCTGTGACTTAGCCCAATCCAGAATCGCTGTACACACCGCCCCTGATTGAGATAGCAGCGCTAGATTGCCGTCATTGATCGTGCCATCGCCAAAGGTCGCATTAAGCTGTCCACTGGGACGAACCACGCCCAAACAGTTGGGGCCGATGATGCGGATGTTGTAGCGACGGGCAATATCGAGAACTTCTTGCTCAAGACGCTTACCTTGTGCACCCAGCTCACCGAATCCAGCGCTGATAATAATGACTGAAATAACACCTTTTTCTCCGCACTGACGCACAATGCCAGGAACACTCTCCGCTGGTGTGGCGATCACCACCAAGTCAATATCCCCAGGAACAGCATTCAAATCAGGATAGGCTTTTATTCCTAATAAGGTTTCACGTTTGTTATTTACCGGATAAAGCTCACCTTTAAAACCTGCCTCTTGCATATTAAGCAATAATCGGTAACCCACGCTAGCTTCACGTTCAGATGCTCCAACGATAGCAACAGATTTTGGGTTAAAAAATCGATTCAAATAATGTGGACCCATGCTTGCTCCAGAAATAATAAAAAAGAAAATGTTTTAGCACAAAATTCAGATCGTTATGATTAATTTAAAAAAAATCTACAAAAAAAAAGTAAGTGCTACAGGTTAGCAGCCATAATTAATGCACACAAACCCGATTGCGCCCACTTTCTTTTGCTAGATACAGTGCGTTGTCCGCTGCATCACACAGTATCTGCGGTAAAAAATACTCCTGAATACTGAGCTGGGTGGCTACCCCGACACTAACTGTGACCACCGATTCTGCTTCAGAGTAACCGTGGTGTAAACCCAGATTTTCGATACAATTACGCAAGCGTTCAGCAATATACAACGCTGATTTTTGACCGGTATCAGGCAGAATGACCACAAACTCTTCTCCGCCAAAACGTGCGACAAAGTCGCCAGGTCTATCCAAACATTTGGCTAGTGCTGCAGCAGACTTTTGCAAACAATCATCTCCTGCACCGTGACCATAGTGATCGTTGTATTGTTTAAAGTAGTCGATGTCTATCATGATCAGCGACAATGGTGTTTCATCACGTTTAGCCCGCTTCCATTCAGTGATCAGCGTTTCATCAAAGCGGCGACGATTGGCAATATGAGTTAGTGCGTCTAGCAGTGCTAGTGATTCCAGTAAATCAGCTTGCTGCTTGAGACGGATATGATTACGAATACGAGCTTTGACGATCGCAATCTTGAAAGGCTTAGCGATATAATCCACTGCACCCAGATTTAATCCCCGCTCCTCATCAGATTCCCCATTTAGGCCAGTCAAAAAAATTACCGGGATTTTACGGGTGACCGGACTTTCTTTCAAATATTGACAGACTTCAAATCCATCCATATCTGGCATCATGACATCGAGCAAAATCAAGTCCGGCAGCTCACGCCGTGCAATTTCCAAGGCATCTTCGCCATTACTAGCCACTTTAATTCGGTACAACGGGCTTAAAGTTTCCGCAAGAATTTGCACGTTAGTGGCCACATCATCAACGACCAATATCATTGGCGGTTTCGGAATGTCAGTCATTAGATCTCCTGGTCAGTAAGCTGCCTTAAAATCGTGCGTGCTTGATCATAGTTAAGATTGTTGATCAACTTACGAAACTCGGCAAACAAGTCAAGTTGGGCCGCTGTTAGATGCGGTTTGAGTGTATTCAGCAAGGCTTCAGAAATGAAATCATTGCCTTTGAGTAAAAAATCCAGCTCTGCTACACCCTGCTTTAGCGCCTCGCTATTACCATTAGTTGACAACAGATCTTTGGGGTGCTGCATAGCGGCGATCACTGATATGGTTTGTATGAACGCTTGGTTGAAAGAATGAAAAGTCTCAGCCGATAGTTCTCCGTTGAGACCAACTTCTAATATTTCAGCCGCCGAGTGTAGTCGCATAGCACCAATATTCCCAGCCGCGCCTTTAATTTTATGCGCCAACTCTCTTGCTAAAGCCTTATCACCAATCCTAACCAACCCTATAATTTGATTAGGAAAATCGTCCATATTTATCATAAAATCAAGCAACAGCTGTGTTACAAGTTGCTGGTTATTATTTAGCATCGCTAACAAATTTTGTAAATCTAAAATGGGTACAACCTGCGTTTCGGGCGGATAAACAGTCTTGGTTTCATCAATAGTAACGTCTTCAGCAGGTTTTATCCAATGCACCAGTGTTGACATTAATTTCTTAGGATCGATCGGTTTTGCAATAAAATCACTCATACCAATAGCCATACATTTTTCCTGTTCCTCTTTTGTTACGCCAGCCGTCAGAGCGATAATGGGAAGCGCTGCGTAACAGGTTTTGCTGCGGATCAGCTGCGTTGCCTCAAAACCATCCAGTACCGGCATATGTATATCCATCAACACCGCATCAAACTTCCCCAGAGCCAACAACTCAAGCGCCTCCTTGCCATTAGCCGCCAGCTCCACACTGATTCCCGACAACGTAAGAAACTCACAGACAACCTGCTGATTGATCAGGTTGTCTTCTGCAACGAGAACCCGAGCGCCAGCAAGTAATAGCTTGTTATCACGCAGTGCTGATCTATGTGGGGCCGGTTTAGACCGACTGGACGACACACCCAATAATAATTCGAAGCTAAAGTGACTGCCTTGATCAGGGCTACTTACTACCAAAATTTCACCGCCCATCAATTGTACCAAGTTATGACTGATCGCCAGTCCAAGGCCCGTCCCACCAAAGCGCCGGGTTATGGAACCATCGACCTGACTGAAAGGGAAAAATAGCTTTTCTCGATCGCTATCCGACATGCCAATACCGGTATCGGTAACACAAAATATTAATCTAACTTGAGTCTGATCGATTTGTTTAGTACTGATGGTCAGAGTGACTGAGCCTTGCTCGGTAAACTTGATCGCGTTACCCAGCAGGTTAATCAAAACCTGTTGCAGCCTAGAAGTATCGCCAACTAAGTTCCTGGGAACATCAGACTTAACCTCTATGTTGAAAGCCAAGTGTTTCTCCTCGGCATGAACCGCAAACAAGTTACTTAGATTACTCAATAGAGTATCAAGATCAAACACGGCGAACTCAATTGTTAATCGTCCGGCTTCCAACTTAGAAAAATCGAGAATATCGTTGAGAATACTTAACAAACTATTAGAACAACAGTAAATTTTTTCCAGATAATCCCGAACTTCAAAAGAAATATTTTTGTTCAGTAACAACTGAGAAAGGCCGATGATTGCATTCATTGGGGTACGAATTTCATGCGACATATTGGCGAGAAATTCTGATTTTGATCTTGCCAAATCTTCAGCTCTATCTTTAGCCAACAAGACAATAGCCTCGTTTTGCTTGCGTTCCGTAATATCGGTAAAATTTACTACACAACCAAAAATTTGATCGCCTATTTTAATGGGATGAGATTGGTATTGAATAGAAATGCTAGTGCCATCTTTACGCCAAAAAACTTCCGAGTCCACGGTTGTCGATGGATGGCCTCTTAGTGCGTTATAGATAGGACATTCATTGAGTTCATAGGCTGAACCATCTGCATGAGCATAATGAAACAGCTGATGATTATTTTCACCTAAAATATCCTCTGGCGTAGCGTAACCCAACATAGTTATGGCGGCACGATTGGCAAATATACACACGCCATCCAGGCCGATACCATAAATGCCTTCACCGGTGGAGTTTAATATCAATTCAAGACGCACATGAGCGGCATCTTTCTCATTTTCTACCTGTTTTTGTGCCGTAATATCTTTAATAAAAGCGACAAATCCACCGTCATTTTCTTTTGTAAAAAACTTATTTATTTCAATATTCAGCACCCGGCCATCTTTGCAACAATGCTTGGTTTCAAATTTATTGATCTTTGTGCAATCGATTATATTGAGCAGCTGAGATGCTGCATTTTCAGTCTCCAGATCGGTGACCTGCATCCCAAGCAATTCTGCTTTAGAATACCCAGTCAAATTAAGATAAGCGGTATTAACTTCCAGCAATTGTCCTTCACCACCCACCCGCCAGACACCTTCACCGGTATTTTGAATAACAGAGCAATATATTCCATATTGTCGCTCCAGTTCGGCAGTACGCTCGCCAACCAATTGCTGGAGCATACGCGCTCGACCCGATGCCACCAGTGCAACCAGTTCTACCAAGCTAGTCAACACTAGCCCTGCCAACAAAATTAGCCACGCATTAGCTGAGAAATAACCTTCAGTAGGCGCCACCTCAAGTCGCCAAACTCGACCTCCGATTGGAAATACTAAGTGACTTGTTAGCGATTTTTTAGCACTAAACAAGCTTTTTTCTTGAATTATTAGGGGTAGCGGGTCAATCACAGTATTGAAAAACAGTAACTGTTCTGCTGCTGGCGCACTCTGGTCAATAAGCCGATAAGACAAACCCTGGGTATTCAGGCCGTTGAGAGCATTGGTTACCACATCACCGACTCTAAATATACCAACCGCATAACCGGAAATGGCATGGCGTCGCTGTTCCAATGTTTGATGAGGAAGATCGTTACGATAAATAGGCAAAAACGCAACCAGTCCCTGTTGGCTTTCTTTTTCCTGAACCAACACAACCCGGGCAGTTATAGCAAGATCATCGGTATCGGTTGCTCGATCTAAAGCCTGTTGTCGTTCTTCACTGGACAAAAAATCATAACCTAGGGCTTTTTCATTACCTTCATAGGGTTCAAGAAAAGTGATGGGGACATATTTAGGCCTATTTTTGGCACGCACCATGGTTTTAACTGTATCGTCCCGTTCGGTTATCTGAAAATTTGGATAGCCGTCCTGCTGAAATCCTTGTTCGAATGCCTCCCGTTCAGAGGCTTGAATAAGTGGACTCCATTCCAGCGCCTGTATGCCGTGAAAATCGCCCAATGATTGGGTCACAAAAATTCGAAACTCTTGCCTAGTTACTAAGGTCGAACTTGCATATAAACCGCCAATAAATCGTAGCACATTGGTATGGCGCACAACCGAAGTTTCCAAGGCTGTTTTTAATTCCACAGCTCGTTGATCAAAATCAAGTTTTATTCGCTGATAGCTTGACTTTTCCTCATAAAAAACCGCGCTGGTAGTCAACGTAAACATCAACAAGGTCGGCAACGTTATTGCTAACCGTCTATTTTTCCAAACATCATGAGTCTGGAGCATCCAGATCAAAACCAGTGGGGTAAAAATAAACACCCCTAACACATCCCCCGCCCACCAAGTTCCCCAATTACTTAGGAAATTTGCTGTAGGTATCCGTCCCATGACTACCAATGTGGACACCGACAGCGTCGAATTAACCAGCGCACTTAACAGTCCGCCATATAACAGGAACAACAAGACTTCTTTTTCACGTTTAAGCGCATTCGGAAATCCGGCATAACGCCTGACCCAATAAGCCCCGATAAGTGCTTGTAAACTGGCCCCGAGGCTAATCACCAGCCCAATTAATAAAGACGGAAGGCTTTCAAAGACGAAGCCGGTTAATCCCGGGACCACGCCATTAACCAGAAAAGAACCCAGCAGTATGCCGGGCCAGACACGGTAGCCATAAATTAAAATACCTGCTAATGCGATACCAGAGGGCGGCCAGATAGCCGTCGCATAACCGGGAGGAATAGCCAAAAAAATACCTAATGTTCCGGTTATAAAATAGGCACCCGTCAGCCCAATAATTTGCAGCAACTCTGCATAAGAGCCGATCAATAGATGCGTGTCTGAAGATCCGGCGCGAGACGTGTCTTTATCTTTATCTTTAAGCATATGAATTTATAATTATTTTTCGCTGATAACGCTGACCACTAATTAGTAATCTGAACGCGATAAAGTAATAGAGCCGTTTTAACTTAATAACGGGGGTTACGCACCTTTATTATTTAAATCAATGAGTTGCGATTTTCTAGATTTGCTACAGCCATTGGACTCTTCTGAATGCCTCCGTAATATTAGCTGATAATATTCAATCTGAGTTGTTCTTACCTAAAACAACGAAACTCTAGCGACCATACTAAATCGACATAAATATGGCCGGGACTGTTGAATAATCAAGCAAAGATCACTATAGTTGCGTTCCTTTTGTTAATCTTTGCTTGAATCATAACCATGCCTACTTTCGACATCATCTCCGAATTTGACAAACACGAAATAAAAAATGCCGTCGACCAAGCCAATAAAGAAGTAACTACACGCTTTGATTTTAAAGGTACTGACTCAAGCTTTGAGTTGACTGATGATAAGTTGATTATGACGTCTGAATCGACGTTTCAGCTACAACAAATGTTTAGTGTAATCTGCACAAAACTCAGTCGACGCGGTGTAGACATAGCCTGTATGGAAGTTGGTGATCCCAAGCCCGGCGGAAAATCGGTGCGTCAAGAAATCATTATGAAACAGGGACTGGACTCGGTCCTAGCCAAAAAAATCGTCAAGTTGATCAAGGACAAAAAGCTAAAAGTCCAGGCGGCGATTCAAGGCGATCAAGTCAGGGTGACTGGCAAAAATCGGGATGATTTACAGGAAGTGATTAAAATGCTCAGAGCGGAAAATCTGGACATGCCGTTACAGTTTGAAAACTTCAGGGACTGAGCTAGGCTTTTGCTTTTCGTACAACAATATAGCCGAGGATGGCTAAAGCTAGCCAGACCGTCACCAAAGGTCCAATCACGCCATCATAACGGCTGACCAGATAGACATATTCCGAATTCAAATCAGTATTAAACAGGTCTTTGCTCATCTTGATTTGCCATACCCAGCAGGTATGGCAGCCGATACAGAGTCCCAAGCTGTCTTTTACCTCGGACCTGAGTGTTCCGAGAAAAACACCGACCATCAGCAAGGCTAAAAAAGCTGACAGATGCTCAGGATTCAGTACATTAGCAAAGGCATCGACCAGTAAACTAAAGCAGGCTAATAGATCAACTTGCGGCAGCGGTATTTCAGTCTTGCTGTTGATAAAATGCAATGCTGCATAATAAGCTGAACTGAGCAAAATTGCCGCAACAACCGGCAACTTCTTTTTTAAACCGACAAACAAAATACCTCGAAAAATCGGCTCTTCAATCATCGAAATCAATAACGCCAGCGACAGTGAAATAGCCATTTTTTCAGCCACTAACCCGGCTGTCCATTGCCGCGTTACATCAATGATATGAATGCCTAGCCCATACTGGACTATAAATACCGGCATCAAGGTCACAAAGCCCACGATGAAGCCCAGCAAGAGCTGTTTTATAAACACGGCTTTGACTGCAAAGCCTAAATCAGCCTTGTTAACTTTCAGGTAAGCCATGGCCGGAAAAATACTCAACACTAAAAGCAACTGCGTGGCTTTACTGATTATTTTGGGTAACGGAAACTGTCCGTCTATGAGTTGAAAAATAACATAGCCGACGATGCAGGCTAAGACTGAAGCCACCAGCAACACCACCAGCGGCACCAGGGCATAAAAAATATCAGTTATTGCTTTGGCCAAAATCCCCCCACAGCAGCTGTACGGCAGCCAAGGCGGCCAGCGATGCGGTTTCGGCTCTTAATATCCTCGCGCCCAGACGAACCGGAATAAAGCCGGCAGCTGTCGCCAGATCGCGTTCCTGGCTAGAAAAGCCACCTTCTGGACCGGTCAACAAGGTTACGCTCATGCTTACTGGCTTTAATTCGGTCAAGCTCGTTTTTGCATAAGGATCGAGAAAGACTTTTAGCCCCTGTTGCTGATTTACCCAGTTATGTAGCGCTTCAACTTCCAGCAAAGTGGGCAGGATGGTTCTGCCGCTTTGTTCAGCTGCATGTTGAACTATTTTTTGCCAATGCAACAACCGCTGCGGTTTTTTTTCGCCTTTAAATTGCACCACGCAGCGCTCGGTCATTAATGGCGTGATTCTATTGACGCCCAGTTCCACAGCCTTTTGCACCACCAGATCCATACGGTCGCCCCGCGCAATGCCCAGACCCAAACTTATCTGCAACGACGATTCAACGCTGCGGTCCGTCCATTGCTCAATGGCTATCAACACGGTTTTACGACTGACTTCGGCAACCGTACACAAATATTCTCCGCCCTGACCGTTGAATAAAATAATCTCAGCATCTTTTTTCAAGCGCAACACGGTTCGGACGTAATGGCCGTTATCCTCATCCAGTTCAATGATTTTTCCGGTAGAAAGCAGTGCAGCTGTATATAATCTGGAAACTCGCATCATCAGTCCTTAATTGCGTATTGTATGCCTTGCTCAGCTACCTCGGCGATTAACAATAATTCATCTTCGGTAACAATATAAGGCGGCATAAAATAAATGACATTGCCCAAGGGGCGTAATAATACACCTTTGGACAGCGCGTATTGATAGACTTTAAGCCCGCGACGCTCCTGCCAGGGGAAAGGCTCACGGGTGTGTTTGTTTTTGACCAGTTCAATTGCCAAGATCATGCCGGTTTGCCGGACTTCGGCAACCTGTGGGTGGTTATGAAAACGCAGCGCCGTGTTAGCCATGATCTCAGCCAGCGCCTTGTTCTTTTCGATAATGTTCTGTTGCTGGAAAATGTCTATCGTGGCCAAACCAGCGCGGCAAGCCAGCGCATTACCGGTATAACTGTGGGAATGCAAAAAAGCCGTCATATTTTGATACTCATCATAAAAAGCCTGATACACCTGATCCGTGGTCAGCACTGCCGACAACGGTAAATAGCCGCCGGTCAAGCCTTTAGACAAGCACATAAAATCGGGACTGATCGCTGCCTGCTCGCAAGCAAACATCGTTCCGGTGCGGCCAAAACCCACGGCGATTTCATCGACAATCAAATGCACATTGTAGTTATCGCAAGCCTCGCGCAGCAATTTCAAATAAACAGGATCATACATACGCATACTGCCGGCGCATTGCACCAAAGGCTCAATAATCACTGCGCAAACCGTAGCGCTGTGCTGTTGCAAGGCCTGCTCCATCAGCTCGAAACGGCGCGAGGAATAATCAGCCCAGGACTCACCTGGTTCACGGTGATAACAGTCAGGTCCTGGCACGGTGATCACATCCATTAATAACGGCGCGTAGGTTTCTTTATACAGCGGCACATTGCCGACCGCTAAGGCACCCAAGGTTTCGCCGTGATAACTGTTTTCCAGCGTGATGAACCGGGTTTTTTGAGTTTGCCCCCGGTTACGCCAATAATGAAAACTCATCTTCAATGCAACTTCTACTGCAGCCGAGCCGTTGTCCGCATAAAAACACCGGTTCAACCCTTCCGGCGTTATTTCAACCAGTTTTTCCGCCAGCTTGATCGCAGACTCGTGGGTGAAGCCGGCAAAAATAACATGCTCCAGGGTATCGAGCTGATCTTTTAAGGCCGCGTTGATCGCTGGGTTGGCATGGCCGAATAAATTCACCCACCAGGAACTGATGGCATCGAGATAGCGGTTGCCATCAAAATCTTCCAGCCAGATGCCTTGGCCTTTTTTGATCGGAATAATCGGAAAAGTCTCGTGATCTTTCATTTGCGTGCAAGGATGCCACAAAACAGAAAGGTCGCGTTTGGAGAGGGAATGATTAGACAAGGGCGTAGGTCAGGTTAGCTTATTGAGCGTGGCGAAATAACGTAACCCGTAACTGTGGGATTTTATTATCTATCTTAGATAATGCTTGATTCATCACTGAACCTCACCTAAGAGAAAAGAACTTACATCTTCATTTTCAACGCGGTCATAAATATCGGCCACCGATAAAGTTACACCCACGGATTCAAACGTCACACTGTCGCCCATAAAATAATGCCGAGACACCCAGTTTTCACTGCGACGGCAGACTTCGACATCGACAAAATCCTGCTCGATTAACACATATTCTTTTAACGTAGCCAGGCTTTGATAAGCGAATTTCTTGGCGGTTTCGTCCATACGTCGGGTGGATTTTGATAAGACTTCAATAATAATAACCGGGGTTTCGGTGTAATAAGCATTTTTGCCGTCCTCGTTGCACACCACCATCACATCGGGATAGAAAAATTTTGTGCCTACTTTAACTTTAATAGCTGACGAAAAAGCTTCGCAGGGAGTGTTTTTTAATGGCGTCCAAAATTCACCAGAAACATTCGCTGTAATACGCTGATGATTTTTACTTGTACCCGCCATCGCATAAACAGCGCCATCAATATACTCATGCTTTATTTCGCTACTCAGTTCGCCTTGTAAATAGGCCTCTACGCTAAGCCACTCGGCTGGTTGTTTTACTTCCAGAGCCATGATGTTTACCTGCTCTTAATTTTGTACGCAAATGTACGCATTAAGTAATTCGCTCTCCGTTGATAGGTTTTTCAACCTGCAACTGGAGTCCTGGTTGAGCAGTTTCAACCGACAGGTGCAATCATCTAAAAGAGTTGCACACCAACTAATACCTACTG